>CAIZPZ010000001.1:0-5136 GCA_903934975.1 uncultured Actinomycetes bacterium
ACAGATTGAGGAACACCACTATTTAGCCCAAGATCACCTCGCCAAATAGAGAAGAGCATCTTTGGATCAAGTGCTTCGGGGAAAACGCTTATTCCTCCGCGCTCAGAATCGCGGGCTTGAGTTGGTAAAAAAGTTGCTACAAATCCAATTTGTGGATCTGCATCAGGAACTTTTATCGCTCCAATTGATTTAAGGTTCCCATCTTGTGGCAAGAATGGCACCGGACCTTGCATAGCTACGTTGCCATCACTATCGCGCACGGTAACTATTGGTGAATATCCATTTGCTTGCAAATAAACATTTGTGCTTCCGAACCTAAGAGGGCTATTTACTTTTACTATCTTCTTCACGGGCGGCGTGTCTGGGCTTTCAACCACAGATACATCCAATGTGTAATCCTCTGGAGCATTTGTAAAAGTGTTGTATTTAGCAACGAAATTATCAACAGTAATGACAAAAGGAGGTAAGTCTTTTTCAGATAACAACTTTCCGAAAGTGAGTGAGTCGTAGGATGTAGGGACATTTATAAAACGTTCTCCCACGTTCACGATCGCATAACCACGCATTCCAAAGAGTGAACCAATTCCAACACCTATCAAAATTAGTACTAGCGATAAATGAAAGAAGAGATTTCCGGTCTCGCGTGTAAATCCCTTTTCAGCAGAGAGCGAATTGCTCTCTTGAAGAATTCTAAATCGCGAAGATTTGAGCAAGGTATGTGCTTTTTCAATCTCTCCACCCTGGGACTGCCAAGTTGTATAGAACTCCATACGATCTAAATTCTTTGGAGTTTTTGGAGGAAGTGCACGTGCTGCATGAAAATGTTCTACTGAACGTGGAAGCACGCAGCCGATGAGTGAAATAAATAACAGAATATAGATTGCGCTAAACCATGGTGAGCCATAAACGTCGAAGAGAGAGAAGCGATCTAGCCACACTGCAAGAGTTGGTGAATTTGTAAAGTATTCACTTACTTTCATTGGGTTTTGATCTCGCTGAGGAATTACAGATCCAGGAATGGCAGCTACGCCAAGCATAAGTAAGAGAATAAGTGCGGTGCGCATACTTGTAAGTTGGTGCCAGATATATCTGAGTAAACCCATTGCTCCTAGTTCAGGTAGCTCTATCGTTTGTGACATTAGATCACCGGAGCAAAATCAGAAATAATCGAACGAAGTGAATTCATGGCATCACTCCAGAATCCAAGAACTTGAAGTAGACCGATGATAAGTAAGAAGATTCCGCCAATAATTGTTATGACATTCCCATGACGAACTAAGAGTTTACGTAATTTTTCTGACTTATCTAAAAATAGGCCTGAGGCAATAAATGGAAGCCCGAGTCCAATGCAATAACCAAAAGATAGAATTGCCCCACGCAACGCACTTGATTCTTGAAATGCCAGAGTTTGAACTGTTGCAAGTGCTGGACCAATACATGGAGTCCAGCCAACACCGAAGAGAAAACCGAGAAGTGGTGCGCCAAGGAGGCCACCAGTTGTATTCATTTTTGGTCGAAGTGTCGGCGACATCGGAAATATTCCAAGGAAGATAAGTCCAAGTGCGATTGTAAATACTCCTAGTACGCGATTAATTTCAACTTCATTTACTGCAAGCGTTGATCCAATGCCACCAAAGAGAACGCCATAAGAAATAAAGACAGATGAGAAACCAAGAACGAAGAGTAGAGAGCCTAGGAAAACCTTGCCCCGATTCTTAGAAAATCCCGCTGCAAAAGATAAATAACCTGGAACCAATGGGAGCACACAAGGTGAAAGAAAAGAGATAAGCCCTGCAATAAATGCAATAGGAAATGCTGCGAGAAGGAATCCGTCAAGTAATTGAGCAACTACGAAATCTTTCATTCCTCGCTCACCTTCTCAATCAAAGAACTCAAAGATGCAACAGTTATCGCACCAGATATGCGCCCAGCAACTAAACCATTCTTATCGAGAACTACTGTTGAAGGAATTGCATTTGCGGGTAGCGTTTTTCTAAAGCCTATAAGAACAGAATCATCGATAAGCGTGGGGTAAGGAAGGGCAAATTTTCTATTGAATGCCTCAGCAGTTGCTGGATTATCACGAGTCAATATTCCAATGAAGGCGACATCGCTATATTTCACGGAGAGAGCGGCAAGAGTTGGTGCTTCTGCGCGACATGGTGCACACCACGATGCCCATACATTGACAACTGCCATACCTTTTCCAGAGTATGAATAATTGACTCCAGTCAGTGTCATTCCAGAAAGTGCTGGTGCTGCTTCACGATTAGATTTTTCTATAAAAGTAATTCTTCCATCACCTGAAATAAAACTTTCTTGACCTGAAGATGTTCCTCCCCCGCCGCACCCCGTCAAAAGAATGAGGGAGCTAAGTGCTACTGCGAGAAATCGTTTTAACATTATTTTTTCTTTGGGAGTAGATGGCGAGCTGGCTCGGAATAAGAGATTCCTGAAATCACGCCCTCGCCATCAAAATGCACACTTGTAACAGATGCCAACGTGCACTCACGCTTTCTAGGATCATGAAGTAAGCGTCGATTCTCAATTGCACTTCTTAGAATCCAAATTGGTAATTGGTGAGATACACAGATTGCATCTTTTCCGTTAGCAGCATCTTTTGCTGCGAAAACAGCTGCGAGCATTCGATTGATCTGCTCAACATAAGGCTCGCCCCAAGAAGGTTTCCAGGGATTGTAAAGATGACGCCAAGAAGATGGGTGTTTGAGAACACCGCTACCTAATTCAAATGATTTACCTTCAAAAATATTTGCAGCTTCGATAAGTCGTTCATCAGTCGTAATTGCCATATTGTGCGCAGCTGCAATTGGTGCGGCAGTTTCTTGTGCGCGCTGCAATGGTGAGACATGAAGCGCACCTAAATCAATTGATTTAGACCACTCACCTAATGTGGCTGCCATCTCTTGGCCACGCGAAGATAAATACCAACCAGGTTGGCGTCCATAAAGAATTTTATTTGGGTTCTCGACTTCTCCATGGCGAAGTACGTGGACTGCAGAGCTCATTGGATAAGCATAAAGCGTCGAATCTAAGGCGCTATCGGTAGGGTAGTGACATGGCACTCACGCAGAATCGAGCAGCCTTTTTTGATGTCGATAACACGCTGATTCGTGGCTCCACGCTCTATTTCTTAGGTCGCGGAATGTATCAACGTGGCTTCTTCACGAAGAGGGATATTTCTCGATTCGTGCTGGCTAATTTACGTTTTCGTTTGACTGGAAAAGAAAATAAAGAAGAGATCAAACGCTTTCAAGATGCAGCGACTGATTTTATTGGTGGACATTCCGTAGAGGACATTGGAGTAATTGCACAAGAAATTTATGACGAATATGTCTCACCAAAAATGTGGCAGGGAACTGTAGATATTGCTGAGAACCATATGCGAAACGGGGAGGAAGTATGGCTCGTTACCGCTGCTCCCGAAGATATGGCAACTCTTATTGCTAAGAGATTGGGATTCACTGGAGCACTTGGCAGTAAAGCTGAAACAAAAGATGGTATTTACACAGGTGCGATGCAAGGTGAACTCTTACATGGAAAAGAAAAAGCGGTAGCCATTCAGAAATTAGCACAAGAAAAGGGAATGGATCTTTCCAACTGCTATTCCTATTCCGATAGCCATAACGATCTGCCGCTCTTGCTCGCAGTGGGACATCCCAGTGCAATCAATCCCGATGCGATTCTTGGTATTCGCGCAATGGCTGAGGGTTGGCCGATCCACGATTTCAGACGTGCTCGGATATTTACTAAAGCATTCTCACCCATTGTTATTCGGATTGCTGCACTTGCGACGTGGCTGACTCCACGCAGGAAGCGCAGATAAGAAAGCTTCGATTACACAGAAGTACTCACTTGCCAGTAATGTAGGCAAGTTATGGAAAAGCGCTCATTCACAGACCACTTACGCAGTGTTGACGATGAGGCCTTGCTTGCACTTTTTTCTATGCGTCCAGATCTTGTAACTCCCGTTCCACCAGATATTGCATCCCTTGCAGTGCGAGCAACATCTGCACCAAGTTTGGCGCGTGCAATTGATTCACTCAATAAGTGGCAGTTTCAAGTAATTGAAGCCTGTGCAGCACTAGACGAACCAATTCGTGAAAAAGATATCGTTGCTCTCACCGATAAAGCAGCTCTCGGCGTAATTCCATTTCTAATATCAATTGGCCTCATTTATCCCTCCGAAGATGGGCTGCGATTGCCGTATCAACTTCGAGAAGTGATTGGTAATGAACCAGCAGGGCTTGGGCCAACGTCAATGGTGAAACTCAAACTTTCTGCACTCGATGAAATGCCTGCTGATGCAAAGAAGATTTTGTCTCACTTAGTGTGGGGACCACCGCGTGGAAGTGTTGGAGATATCAAGAACCCAGGCCCAGGAGTTGCATGGTTGCTCAAAGAGAAATTCTTAGTGCCTCTTGATCAGCGCACTGTTATTCTGCCTAAAGAAGTTGCCATTCATTTGCGTGGCGGAAAAATCCATAAAGAACAATTCATCACGGCGCCGCAATTACAGGGCACAAAGCGTGATGTAAAGAATCGTGATCTTGCAGCAATTGCCAATATGTCAACTGTCCTGCGATGGGTGGAGGAGTTGCTCAATTTCTGGGCTGAAGAACCCGCTGAACCATTGCGTGCGGGCGGTTTAGGTGTTCGTGATCTCAAGGTTGCTTCTCAACATTTAGGTGTAGATGAAAGTTGCACAGCATTTATTGCAGAACTTGCATACCTGTCATCACTTATTGCAATCAATGCTGATGACCAAATCTTGCCAAGTAATAAATTTGATATCTGGTTGATGCAAACACCAGGGGCTCGTTGGCAGCAAATTGCGAGCCAGTGGCTCATCACATCTCGAGTCAGCGGATTAGTTGGCCGCGTTGAATCCAAAAACATTGCAGCTCTAGGACCTGAGTTAGATCGGGTCAATGCAACTCGCGTACGCGCACTAACTTTGGAACTATTGAAAGAGAATGCTTCTATCGCACCAAATAAAGAATCTTTCCGCGAACTCTTCTCATGGCGTGCGCCAGTGCGACGGAATTCATCGCTTCAAGAAGAACTCGTTGAATGGAGTTTGCGTGAAGCGGAATGGCTTGGAATCACGGGCCAAGG
>CAIZPZ010000002.1:0-13155 GCA_903934975.1 uncultured Actinomycetes bacterium
ATCACCCTCACCTAATTAAAGTAATAACTGGCTTGGCCTCTACATCGCCTTAGGTATTGTTTGGGGCTGCTCATTCATTTTCATAAAATTAGGTTTGGAATTTCTGACTCCAGTAGGCGTTGCTTTTGGGCGCGTTTCATTAGGTGCCCTCACATTAGTTTTTTGGGCTCGCTATAAGAACATCTCGCTACCTACAGATAAAAAGGTCTGGGCTCATCTGTGGGTTGTTGCCATGTTGCTCAATGTTGTTCCAGGCGTCCTATTTGCTCAAGCCGAAACACAAGTGACTTCAATTCTTGCAGGAATAATAAATGCAGTCACGCCATTGATGACTTTGCTTGCAATCATGATTGTATTTCGCGGCGAAAAATTGAAGAGCTTTCAAATTATTGGTCTACTACTCGGCTTTTTAGGAGTACTTACGGTTCTTGGAGCGTGGAATGGACTTGGAGCAAATCCAATAAGCGCTGTGCTCGCATTATTACTTGCTGTTACTTGCTATGGATTCTCTTTTCCATATACTCGAAAGTTCGTCCTGCCTTATAAATTGAAACCAGAAGCGATGGCGGCAACACAAGTTTCCTTAGGTGCAGTAACCCTTCTGCCTTTTTATTTATTGGATGGAATAGCAAAAGATGAGTATCGCCCGGGGCCAGTACTTGCGATGATTGCACTTGGCGTCTTCGGAAGTGGTTTTGCCTATATTTGGAATTTTAAGATAATGGAAGCTGCGGGTAGTGCCATTGCTAGCTCTGTAACGTATGTAACTCCGCTAGTAGCAGTCATAGTTGGAATCATTTTCTTGGGTGAAGGCCTAACGTGGCATGAACCTGTTGGCGCGCTCATCGTCTTGCTAGGTGCTGCAATAGGACAAGAAAGAATCTCTCTAGGAAAGAGAAAAACCAACGGGTAATTCAAGGCGATGCTGCGCGAGTAACTCTTTGTTTTTTAGTATTGATCCCGTTTTATCGTCGGCAACAATTATTCCTCCGGAGAGAATCACTGCTCTCTCGCAAAGTTCATAGGCGTATGGAAGGTCATGCGTCACCATCACGATTGTGACATCAAGTGAGCGCAAAATGTCTGCTAATTCTCTGCGACTAGCTGGATCCAGATTCGATGATGGCTCATCCATCACCAAGATTTCTGGCTTCATTGCAAGCACTGTCGCAACTGCAACGCGTCTGCGTTGGCCAAAGGAGAGATGGTGTGGAGGGCGATCTTTGTACTCAGCCATTCCTACCAAATTGAGTGCATAGTCAACAGTTTCATCAAGTGCTTCGCCGCGAATACCCATGTTGTATGGACCGAAAGCAACATCTTCTCCAACGGTCGGCATGAATAATTGATCGTCAGGGTCTTGAAAAACAATTCCGACTTTCGAACGAATATTGCGAATAGATTCCTTATTCTTTGAATCAACCTTTTCGCCTGCAATGAAAACTTCACCCTGCATTGTCTGGTGAATTCCATTCATGTGTAGAACAAGTGTGGTCTTACCAGCACCATTTGGCCCAAGTAGTGCCACGCGTTCTCCCTTTTCAACACGAAGGTTAACTCCGTAGAGAGCTTGATTGCCATCGGGATATGCAAAAGCCAAATTATTGATTAACAAACTTGGGTGATTATTCATCTACTTCTAACCCTTCATCCTGAAAAATAGCGAGACAAGAAGTGCCACAGCGGGAATGCTAAAGGCTCTTAGCCATACTGAAGCGCCGACAGATTTCACTTCAGTATGAGGAAGTTCTCCATCAAAACCGCGAGAGAGCATTGCTAGATGCACACGCTCGCCACGTTCGTATGAACGAATAAACAGTGCTGCAGCAGATGTCGCAATAACTTTCCAATGCTTTATTCCTGTGGCATCAAAACCGCGTGACTGGCGTGCAATTGCCATTCTTTCCATTTCATCACTAATTACATTGACGTAGCGCAACATAAAGGAGGCAATCTGAACCATAATTGTTGGTAATCGCAAACGTTCTAGTCCACGCAAGATCTCACGGGCAGTAGTTGTTGTTGAAAGAATGACAGCGCTGAGAACACCTAACGTTCCTTTGGCGACAATTGCTATGCCAGCGAGCAACCCATCTCGGTAAAGATTGAAAGGGCCTAACTCAAAGCGTTCGCCTGTTCCAAAAAAGGGCATCAGGATTGCAAAAAATATAAATGGCACTTCAATAAGTGCTCGTTTTGAGAGAGTAATAATCGAGATTTTTCCAGCTAGCGCCGAAGTGATCACTAAGGCAAAAAAGATTGCAAATGCTGGCCAATATGTAATTGGGGTGGAAACAACGACGAGTACAAAGAATAGAACGGTGCAGATTTTTACATGCGGTGGAAGTGAGTGCACAACTGAGTGGCGATGAATGTAGAGCCGCTCACCAACATCATGGCCATGGTGATGACCATGAGAATGAACCTGGATCTTTTCGGCAGTTGAAGTATTTATTTGCTTGCACCATTCTTGCGTCGCAAGACCAAGAAGAGTCCAGTAGAAATACCAGCTGTAGCGATGACACCAATTACTCCAGCTGCTCCAGTTGAAAGGCGATCATTCTCTATTCCTTTGACGCCATAGTCAGCAAGTAACTTATCTGCATTTGTGTGTTTCTTGGCGGTGTCGAGGAAACCAATATCTCCAGCAACTTTCTCTAATCCATCAGGGCTTGAGGATGCGTAATTTGAAACAATTCCAGCAAGTAGAAGGGATATCGCAAATCCAACGATTAGGAAAACATTTTGTTTCTTCATTCTTGAATCCTTGTTTCTAGTTTTTGGTTTGTTCCTTGATATCCATAAACAAGGTCTGAACGACTTGCCATCACTGCACCTACAGCGAGAGCCGTAATAATCCCTTCACCAATTCCAATCAGAATGTGAGTTCCAAGCATTGCTGTAAATACTTGAGTAATCGAAAATGTTGCGGTTCCGCCAATTGCAAACTGGAGAACAAATCCCGCGGCTGCGCAAGGAACAGAGATCAAGCCTGCAAGGAAAGCAGCTACTGATACCGAGGACTTATTCTTTGGAAGAATTTTCTTGACCATGACAAAGATTGCATAACCGACCCATACTCCGAGAAAGGACATGTTAAAAATATTGAGCCCTAGTGCAGTCAATCCACCATCAGCAAAGAGCAACCCTTGCATGAGCAAAACTACGGTGAGTGCTAACGAAGCAGCCCACGGACCAACAAGAACTGCGGCGAGCGCTCCACCAAGTAAATGACCACTCGTTCCGGCAGCAACTGGAAAGTTGAGCATCTGGACTGCAAATATAAATGTCGCTGTGAGACCAGCAAGAGGGGCAGTTTTTTCATCGAGTGAAGATTTTGCCCCTTTGAGTGAGAGCGCAACGCCTGCGGCAGAAAGGCCAGCGAAGGCGAGTGAGGTGGGAATGTCGATGAAGCCATCAGGAATATGCATTGCCCCGCCCCCTCTAGATGCAAACTGTTTGCAAGTAAAAGGGTAAACCAACCATTCCTCAGCGTCCACTCGAAATACGCCTGTATGGTCTGGCCCATGAAGCGCCTGCTTGTTCTAACGATGCTTCTAGGGCTATTTCCTAGTCATGCGCAGGCAACAGAGTCATGTAATTGGGATTCAATGCCAGGCTGGGTGGCGCGCGAAAATAAGAAGGTCGGCGCTAAAGATTGGTCAAAATCCTTACCCGTAAAGATGAGTGCAGATTTCTCTCGACGCAAGAAGGCAGATCGTATTGAAGGTTATTTTTCAACAACCAATGTCAGGTGTGGGCAAACTGCCGAACTCATTGTTATCAATCCAGCGAAGAAAACGTCAGTCTCAATTTTTCGCACTGGCTATTACAAAGGTAAAGGCGCTCGCCTTATTTCTAAAGAAGTTATTCGCGGTGATTGGTCATTTACGCCAAGTGAGTCAACGCCTCCGGGACAGTATCTATTTCGTTTAGATTCTCCAGGAAAGATTTCTTCATTTGTGCCACTAGTGATTAGTAACCCAAGTGCACCGAGTGAAATTACATTTGTATCTTCTGTACTCACATGGCAGTCCTATAACCAGTGGGGCGGAAAGTCACTTTACAAGGGAGAAGATGCCAAAAAAGAAACACGAGCAAGTGAGGTTTCTTTTGATCGTCCTTATGATGGCGACGGCGCGGGACAAGTGAGATATATGGAATTGCCACTATTGAAAATTGCAGAAAAATTGGGAATCGATATTAGTTATGCAACAGATTTTGACTTAGATACCAACAAAGAATTATTGAAAAATACAAATGCAGTGCTCTTTGGTGGGCACAGTGAATATTGGACAATTCAAATGCGCGCCTCCATTGAAGAAGCAATTGCTAATGGTGTAAATCTCATAGTTTTGGGTGGTAATACCGCGTACAACAAAACGACTTTCTCCTTAGATAGAAGATCAATGTCAGAAATTATTCCTTGGCGCGATCCAAAAGTGAGCGCGCCCGAATCGATCTTTCTTGCATCGCAATTCATAGCACTTGGAATACGGCGAGATTTAATTATTTCAAATCCTTTGCGTTGGCCATTTAGCACCTTGGAAAATGTGACAAAAATTGAGGGGGTAATGGGCTACGAAGTTGATTCCCCACTTGGTTCTCCAGGTCCTGGCGTTGAATCACTAGGAGTAATGAATATTCTGCCGACAGAAAAGCGAATTGCAGCGATGAGTACCTACTATTCGGCGCTCAGTGGAGCGGGGGTGCTCAATATCGGCACCAATGGTTGGGTTTGTGCGATTGAGAACATTTGCCCGTGGGGCCACAAATTCAGTACTGCAACCTCAACCGTAATTGCCACAGTAACCCAGGAGATCCTGCGCAAAGCAGCTACTCCTAAACTGGGAGAAACTCACCCAGCCATTATCGATATTCCCGAGCGTCTCTAAGAATTAGCGTATAGAGTCAAGCGCACCAAGCGCGGAAATGGAGAGCTGCATTGAGCGAAGACGATGGCATGGAAGAACTCGTAACAGAAGAGATGTTATGGGATCGAATTCCTGAAGTCGAAGGTGCAGAACGTGCAAGTACGTACTACGAATTGAGTGCGCGAATTTATGCGCGTGGACAATATGACGAAGCACTCGCATTAGCTGAAACTGCTTGTGATATTTACGATCAACTTGGCGGAGCTGCACCGAGTGAAGGTGTGGCGCAAGCCTATTCAGCAATTGGTTACAACCTCAATCAGTTAGAACGCATGGATGAAGCGGCAACTGCAATGAGTAAAGCAGTAAAGATTTTGCGCGAGAACAAATCGCCAATTGCACTTGAACTTGCCTGCACATTGGGTGAGTGGTGGTACACATCGAAGAAATATGACGAAGTAATTTCAACAATGAATGAGTGCGCCCAAGAGCACCTTGTTGATGGAAATGAAATTGGCGCAGCAAATGATTTACATCTCATTGGTTGCGCCCAACGTGAATTGAAAAAATATGATGAAGCAGTTGAATCTTTCTTTGAAGCACGTAGACTTTTTAAGAAAAATAAAGAAGTAATCCATGTTGCCCGATGCGACCAAAAGATTGCTTCCTGTCTTATCGAACTTGGCGAAGGCGAAAAGGCCTTAGAACGCGCTCGCAAAGCAGTGGATGTCTTTGAAACTGCCCATGATCACCGCCGTGAAACCTTTGCCCTCTTTGAATATGGGAAAGCCCAAATCCTTCTTGAGCAGTACGAAGAAGGTCTCAATACGTTAGATCAAGTGCTCATGGTTGCAACTGAAGATGAGCCAAAAGATTTTGAATTCCTTGTCGATATAGAAACTCGTATGGCAAAGGTGATGCGCCTTCAAAATCGTGAGGCAGAAGCAGTTGAGATTGAGCGCCGATTGAAATCAGTCACTGAAGCGATGGAAGAAGAAAAAGAAGACTGATCCACAAAGCGCACCAACTGCAGTGTTTATTTGTAGGTAAATTCTCTGTTTGGCGAAATTACCGCGGCAAGTGTTGAAGTGCCCAGTGATACATAGCGATAGCACCAGCCGCCGATGCATTCATTGATCGTGTAGAACCATATTGATTTATCTCATAAAGCACATCACAAACTGCAAGTGCTTCATCACTCATGCCTGCACCTTCTTGGCCAAAGAGTAATACGCAACTCTCTGGTAATTGCGCACTCTCTAACTGAGTAGAGCCAGGCATATTATCGATTCCAATTATTGGAAGTTGATTCTCTTTACACCAAGTACCAAAGTCTTCAACTGTTGGGTGGTGAACAATCTTTAGATATCTATCAGTGACCATTGCACCGCGCTTATTCCAATCACGCTTACCAACAATATGCACCGCTGCAACATTGAATGCATTTGCTGTTCGTACAACTGAACCAATATTGAGATCATGCTGCCAATTCTCAATTGCAATCTGTAATTTATGGCGTTTAGTATCCAAATCAGCCACTATCGCTTCAACGCTCCAGTAACGATATTTATCAAGAACATTTCTGCGATCACCGTTCAGTAATAACTCAGGATCAAAATGTGCCTCGGTTGGATGCGGCAGTGGATGCGGGCCGACTCCTACTACGGGGAAAAATTCACCCGGTCCTATAGTTGCTGGAGTAGTAGGAGAATCCATAACGGCACTCTAAACTGCAACCATGGAAATCACCAACACAATTTTGTATGTAGTACACATGCTCTCGATTTTAGGAATTCTCGTCTTATTACTTCTCCAATGGAATAAGAATCCGCGCAAACTAAACCCAGGGGTATTACATAGCGCTCTTACAGCTTTAGTAGCAGGAGTTGCGTTGGTAGGAATTCGTCACTCGCTCAACGCCACTAATGCAACAGAATGGCCGCTTTTTGATAATACGAAGATTGCCGTGAAGTTAGGGATTGTTCTAATCATCCTTGTTATTGGTTATCGCAATCTCAAGAAACCAGTTCTTGAGAAAAAGACCTGGTTGGCACTCCTTGGTTTAACTCTTTCCAATATTCTTATTGCGACTCTGTGGCACTAGTTCGTTGAAGAAGAATATCGTTCGGAAGTTATCTGCAGGCGTTACTGCACTATTAGTAATTTCTGTTGCACCAGCACATGCAATACTTTCTCCCTCCACAATCCCAGCCGTATTTAGTGAAATGCTTTTATCTCCCATCTTGGCAAATCCATCGATGATTTTGATTGATGCGCAGAGCGGGGAAGTTGTGTATGAAAAGAATTCAAATTCACCACGTAAACCTGCCTCAACCCTAAAAATATTTTCAGCGGCAGCAACACTTCGATATATGGACCCTAATGAAGTTTTTCGTACAAGTGTTTCACTTGGACTCAAACCAAAGACATTAGTAATTCAAGGCTCATACGATCCATGGATTAGTTATGTGCATTACGAGGCTGTAAAGATGAAAAGAACTTCACTTCCAAGACTTGCATTCAATACTTTATCTGCAGTCAAAAAAGCAAACAATGGATCTGCTCGCGGGCTCACTATCGAGTATTCGGAGTTGAATTCTCGCGACGTTGCAAACTTCAAGGCATTTTTCAAGAAGCGTGGATACACACCAGTATTCAAACGCGTAACGAGTTCTGTCGCTCTTGAAAATGCTGGTGCAGAAATTGTTTCTTCTGATTCCCTTCCAGTCTCTGAAATATTGGAATACATGATGTTATGGAGCGATAATGTTTTGGCAGATCGCCTAGCGAAGCTCGCATCAAAGCGAGCCGGTAATGCATTTAGTGAAGAAGGAATTGCAGTTACATTTGCACAAGTCCTTTTAGATTTAGGAATCGACCCATCACGCATGATTGTTGCAGATGGCAGTGGCCTCTCACGCGAGAATAGAGTTTCTGCAAAAACTATGGCTGACCTATTATTGAAATTACGTAAAGATCCCCAATATGAAATTTTGTACACATCTCTACCCGTTGGTGGGGTCTCTGGAACTTTGCGTAATCGATTCCTAACGACGGCTCCAGGCGCAGTCGGCTTGGTTCATGCAAAAACAGGAACGCTCAATGGAACAGTTAGCCTGGCTGGCTATATCGAATCAGGCGAACGTGAATACATCTTTGTGACTGTAGCTGACAAAATTCCAAGAGGTAATCGAGCAAGTGATAAAGCGCGCGCCCTTATGGATCGCATACTGGGAAGAATCGCTGCTCCCACATTACCAACAATCCCTTTAGTGGAAAGTTCAACCGTTACAAGCTAAATATTGTCAAAGATCTTAATTGATCCGCCATAACAAGCAACCCACGTGCGCGATGTTGGGGCATCGTATGTAATGCCGATTGGTTCGTTGCATACCTTGATTGTTTGTAGGACCTTTAGATCAGATGTCCTAACTTTTGAAACTGTATCGCTATTGAAGTTGACTACGAAAAGAGCGCTTCCATCTTTGCTAATTGCAAGGCTACGTGCAGATTTTCCTGTATTGACCAGCCCGAGACTCTTCTTTTGTTCTAAATCCCACGCCTGTACTTTGCCTGCGATATTCATCGTTACGTAAAGAGTCTTGTCATCTGGTGATAAAACAATCGCTCGAGGATTACTACCAATTGGAATATATGAAATTTCAAATGTATCTAGATTAATCTGATGAATACGATTGCCACCCATTTCGGCAACGTAAGCGATAGAGCTATCACTTGTAACTGCTATTCCTCGTGGGTATCTACCGATTTTTAGAGTCTTAACAGTTTTTTGACTCTCAACTGAAATGATATTTACCGTATAAGAACACCAGTTAGATACAAGAATATATTTATTATCAGGTGTTACCTGCACAACTTTTGGAACTGAGCCAACAGGGTAAATTGCATCAATTTTATTCGTTTCTAGATCAACGCGAGAGAGAAAGCTCTTGTCATAGCCACTTGCTGGACTGCAGGTGTCGTGGCCCTCTTTGTTGAAGCCTTTCCCATACATCGCGTAGTTTGTGAAATACAGATACTTACCATCAGGTGAATAAGCACCTTCTACGGGAGAACCGCGATAATTTCCAGAATATTGAGAATAGCCAAATTTAGAGAGAGAAACAGAATCTGGAATCGTTGATACCAATTCCATAGTTTGCGAATTATAAAGAGTGACAGAGTGGCGATACATCATGTTGTGCGCACTCACTAAACCCGTCGATGAAGATTGAACAGATTTTGGAGAAATGTTGCCAGTAATAGTTTTTACAAGAACTAAACGCGTTGAATCACTAGTTGGTTCATCTGCACTACTCGAAGTGATACCAAGTAAGCAGATTGTTATTGATGCAACTATTCGGACCAGCATTGTCTAACTCTAATGCTTAGCCCTTAGTCGTCATCCTCATCTTCTTCATCTTCATCGTCATCATCGTGGCCTCCGCCGCGGTGACCACGATCATCATCTTCATCATCATCTCCACCACCGGTAGGCATCTGTAAACCAGGTGCCTTGGGGACTGTTACCTGTGACATGGCCGCGACTGGAGCAATTGGTTTATCAGTAGCAGCATTTTGAATTCTTAGCGCAGCAGTTGCACCAGCAGTGGGAACATTGTGTGCAAGAGTTTTTGAGGCGACAACAGGTGTGGTGCTAATAACAGATTCCACTGCAACGGCCGTTCTTTCACTATTGGTTTGTGCAAATACGACTCCAGCTCCAACAATCATGAGAGCAGAACCGAGTGCTATTACAGGAAGAGTTTTCGAGACTTTGCGAATTGATACGGCATTGTCTGTATCAGCGATGTGGATCCATTCAGGTTTCTTTGGAGGTGTCATGTGTAAAAGATAGAGCGGGAGTCTGAGAAGGAACTGTGAGCACCACTCACCATTGCTGAGTAATATTTACAAGTGAGCTCAACTCTGCGCGGATATATGGATCTGATGAAACTTCGGGTCGTTGAACTCCTTTTGATTTCAACTCTTCCTGCCATGGTTTTGGCGAATAAGGGGCTTCCACCTTTTGGACTAACTATTACAACTATCTTTGCAGGAACGTTAGCTGCAGGAAGTGCGAATGCTTTCAATATGGTTATTGAGAGTGAATCCGATGCTCTTATGGCTCGCACTTCTAAGCGCCCACTTGTTACTGGTGTTATTTCAAAAGCACATGCAACAATTTTTGCAACAGCTATAGGTATTTTGTCTTTGGTAATTTTCTGGTTCTTCACAACACCAATGGCCACACTAATGACGCTCATTGCAATACTTTTTTATGTATTTGTCTACACAATGGGGCTCAAGCGTCGCACCAACCAAAATATTGTGTGGGGTGGCGCTGCAGGATGTATGCCGGTTTTTATTGGTTGGTCTGCAGTTACAAATTCCTTAGCCTGGGCAGCAGTTGCATTCTTTATGGTGATCTTTTTTTGGACACCGCCACATTTTTGGGCTCTTGCAATCAAATATAAGGATGAATACACCGCAGCCGGAATTCCAATGTTGCCATCAGTTGCAACACGTGGTCGCGTTCAAAAAGAGATGTGGTTTCACACAATCGCCATGATGCTCTCATCAGTATGGCTTGTTTTTGCTGCAGGACTCCCGCTATGGGTGATGCTTACAACAATTGGGCTTGGTTTGGTTTTTGCACATGAACTCACTGCACTAAAAGAAGATTCACCTGATTACAACAAGGTTGCAGGAAAGATTTTTCATTGGTCAATTACTTATTTGAGTTTATTGTCAGGGCTATTAGTTGTTGCCCAACTTCTTAACTAAGGGCTTGCGTAAGATCTTTTATTAGATCAGTTGAATGTTCTAGTCCGACTGAAAGCCTAAGAACACTGGGAGTAATCCCCATCTCAGCTAATATTTCAGGTGATAAACGGCGATGTGTAGTAGTTGCCGGGTGAGTAATAAGAGATTTGCTATCACCTAAATTATTAGAGATATCAATGACTTTGAGGGCATCCATAAACTTGAATGCATCTTTTTGAGAGCCAGCAAATTCGATACCAATAGTTGTTCCGCCACCACTCATCTGCTTCTTTACAATTGAATGCTCTGGGTGAGACTTCAAACCTGGGTAGCGCACGCTCTTGATCTCTTTGCGACCTTCGAGGAATTCAGCAATTGCTTGCGCGTTATGTGTCATTCGTTCAACACGCATATCTAGTGTCTCAAGTGATTTAACGAGAACCCATGCATTGAATGGACTTAGTGCTGGACCTGTATGACGATTGAAGGGAATCAGTTTTTCGTGAATGTATTCAAATGAACCAAGTACAGCGCCTGCAAGGACTCGACCTTGGCCATCAATATGTTTTGTTGCTGAATACATAACTACATCGGCTCCATGTTGCAGAGGTTTTTGCAAAATAGGCGATGCCATTACGTTATCGACGATTACCGTAGCGCCAACTTTATGTGCAAGCTCGCTCACCATTGCTATATCTACGATATCCATCATCGGATTGCTTGGAGTTTCGATAAATACTGCCTTCGTTGGCTTACTCAATGCCGCAGCCCACGCAGCAGCATCATTACCTTTTACAAGCTCTGTTGTGATACCCCACTTTGGCAAAATTTCAGTGAGTACAACATGGCATGAACTAAACATTGAAGCTGATGCAACAACTCGATCGCCTGCACTTACTAAGCAAGCAATCGATGCAAACATTGCTGACATTCCAGATCCAGTTGCAACGCAATATTCTGCGTCTTCAATTGCAGCGAGGCGTTGTTCAAACATTGCAACAGTTGGATTATGAAATCGGCTGTAAAGAAAGTGATCTGTTTCATCAGCAAAAGAATCAAGTGCTTCTTGCGCACTTGTATATGTAAATCCACTATTGAGATAAAGCGCTTCAGAAGTTTCTCCAAAACCTGAGCGAGCAAGACCAGCGCGCACGGCATGAGTTTGTGGGTGCAATTCCCACGTTGGCTCATCGCGCTCTGCCGGTTGGTAACCCCAAGGCTTTTTACTCATGGGATAAGTGTGACAGAGTGAGCCCTATGCCTAGTACTGCAATATCGGTAACCGACCTCAGCAAAATGTATGGAGAGCGTGCCGCGCTTTCACATGCAACATTTGAAGTTCCCCTCGGCACAGTATGTGGCTTTGTTGGCCCTAACGGTTCAGGTAAAACAACAACAATGCGAATGCTCTTGGGACTCATTACACCATCAGGTGGAACAGGTGAGATCTTGGGCCATTCAATCAAGCACCCTGAAAAATATTTGCCTCGTGTTGGGGCGATGATTGAAGGTCCTGCCTTTTATCCTGCTTTGAGTGGGCGAGAAAATTTGAATTACCTTGCAACGCTCGGTGGCTTTTCAACAGATCGCGTGCAAGGTTTATTGGAACAAGTAGGACTCGGTGATCGTGCAAAATCGAAGTACAAGACTTATTCATTAGGAATGAAGCAGCGCTTAGGAATTGCAGCAGCGCTTCTCCCAAATCCGCAGTTATTGATGTTGGATGAACCAACAAATGGGTTAGACCCTGAAGGCATTCAGGAAGTTCGAGATTTATTGCGCACACTCGCTAATAACGGTACTTCTGTATTTGTTTCCTCGCACCTGCTTTCAGAGCTAGAAATCATTAGTGATTACCTGGTTATGCTTCGCAAAGGTGAAGTTGTCTTTACTGGAAAAATTGATGATCTATTGCATGCACAGCAACCTGTAATCATTGCTAAGGGTCAAAATGAATCAGATCTCAATACTTTGCTTTCAATTGCTAAAAGTGCTGGACATCATGCAACTATTCGCGATGGCGCACTCCATGTTGAAGGTCCAAAAGAATGGGCAGCAATTTTAAATAAGGCAGCTTTTGATGCTGGGATAACACTTTCACAACTCACTCCTCAACTTCCTAATTTGGAAGAAACATTTTTTGAGATGACGGGAGAGAAATAATGTGGCGCGTAGCCTTTGCAGAACTTCGTAAATTACGTCGCCCTACATTGTTCTTAGGAACTATGGGAGCGGTAGTCTTCTTTAGCGCTCTCTTCTCCTCACTACTTTTCTTACTAATCGATTCGCCACAAGGAAATGCTGATCGTGGACGCGTAGTTGGTAGAGCAGTTTTAGGTCTTGCAACCGGTGGCGTACAAGGATTTAGCAGCGTTGGTGGTTTCTTAGGAATAATTGCACTCTGCGTTTTTGCCGCGCAAACTGCTCAGGAATATACATATGGCACGCTACGTAATTTGTTAGTGCGCCAACCTGGTCGCCTTCGAATCTTGCTTGGAAAATTTATTGCGATGAA
>CAIZPZ010000003.1:0-5906 GCA_903934975.1 uncultured Actinomycetes bacterium
CCGGTGAAACCCGCCCCGATGATGTGATTCTGGGAACCAATGGTTGGTGGTGCCTAAGCGATTTCCGCTTTGATCGCGAGAGTCAGCAGATCATTGTGAAGGTAGGCAATGTTCACTTTGATGAATTCGGTAACGAAATTCAAGGTTGGATGGAGCTAAAAGTTAAAGGCAATCGCGCTCGCGAATGGGGGGGAATCGATCCAGCTATTGCTGCCGGCTATGCCAAAGTAGAAGTTTCTTATCCAGATGGCACCAAAAAAGTAGCCACGGTGACCGCTAAGTATGATTCGAAAAATGACTGGATCAATCTGCGCGCCTACGGCTTTACCTATTCAACGCCGCAGTTGGCAGTTAGTTTCAAACCTCCTGCTGAGGCTAAGAAGATGGAGCCAGTTGATGAGACTAGCAAAACGGTGCCTGTTGCTGAGGCTAAGAAGATGGAGCCAGCTAAAAAAATGACAATCACCTGCGCTAAAGGTAAGACAACTAAGAAAGTAAGTGCAGTAAATCCAAAATGCCCTAAGGGATACAAGAAAAAGGTATAGAACTTTACAAAGTAGACTATTTCAATAATGAGTCAAAAATATGATGTTGTAATCATTGGTGGTGGTCATAACGGCTTAGTGGCTGCATGCTATTTAGCGATGGCTAAGAAGAAAGTAATTATTCTTGAAGCCAACACCGAACTTGGCGGTGCCACTGCAAGCATTCAAGCCTTTGATGGCATGGATGTGCGAATCTCTCGATATTCATATTTAGTTTCACTTTTACCTGATCGGATTCTGAAAGACCTCTCCATCGATTTTGAAACGATAAGTCGTAAGGTTTCATCATTTACACCCGCTAAGCGCAATGGCCACGATGTTGGGCTAATGGTCAATCGTCAATTAGATCAAGAGACGAAAGATTCGTTTGTGGCCCTTACAGGCAGCGATAGCGAATACAAGGCTTGGGATTCTTTTTATTCGCAGCTTTATGAACTTGCTCAAGTGATGGCACCAACAATGCTCAAACCGTTATTGACTAAAGCGGAAATGAAGAAGATTGCTACAGATAGTGGCTTATCTGAAATCTGGGATGCAATTATGGAAAGACCATTGAGTGAAGTAATTGAAAGTACTTTTACTGATGATTTAGTACAAGGTGTTGTCCTCACCGATGGACTCATCGGAACGTTTACTGCTTCAAATCACATGATGGCAAATGTTTGCTTTTTGTATCACCTCATTGGAAATGGAACAGGTGAGTGGAAGGTGCCCGTAGGTGGGATGGGTGCATTCGTAAAGAAACTAACAGCACGCGCGAGCGAATTAGGTGTTGAGATTAGAACTGATGCCAAAGTAATACAGATTGGTGATGATGCGGCGGGAAAGACAATTGAGATAGAAAATGGAGAAGTTTTCCATTCCGAATTTATTGCCGCAAATTGTGCGCCGCAGATTCTTTCAAAGATTCTTGGTACAACACCACCAAAGTATGTAAAGGGTTCACAACTAAAAATAAATATGTTGCTCAAGAAATTACCAAGACTCAAGAGCGGCGCGGATCCTGTTTCTGCATTTGCGGGAACCTTCCATATTGATGAGAGTTATGCTCAATGCGAGGCTGCTTATCAGGAGGCTGCTGCTGGAAAGATTCCAACTGTTATTCCAGCGGAAATGTATTGCCACACACTTACTGATCCGAGCATTCTTGGACAATCCCTGAGAGAACAGGGTTATCAAACGCTGACACTTTTTGCACTTCATACACCTGCCGATCTTTTTGAAAAAGACAATGAAGGCGTCAAGACCGAGATGCTGCGCCGAATATTTAAACAGCTCAACGAATACTTAGTTGACCCCATTGAGCAATGCTTAGCATTTGATGAGAATGGCGAACTTTGCGTGGAAGTGAAATCTCCTCAAGACTTAGAAAAAGATGTGGCACTGCCTGGTGGCAACATTTTCCATACTGACCTGCACTTTCCCTTTAGCGACGATGTGCAAGTCACTTCGGCTAATCGCTGGGGAGTCGAAACTGGGGATGCGAAGATATTTATTTGTGGCGCGGGAGCGCTTCGGGGCGGTGGCGTTAGCGGCATAGGTGGACACAACGCTGCAATGGCCATTCTGGGCCGCTAGGGCATGCACGGGAAGAATCCGAGCCCTACTATTGTTCTTACTAACAACGCTAGAAGTGCTAGCGGAGGTATAAAAGGAGAGAAATGCAAAGTTCGAACCCGGTCCTAGGACGCGCTTTCGGAAACGGTAAGCGCGGATATGCCGCTTTTGATCCAAGCTCAACAACTCAAACAGATTCTTCGCAGTTAGAAGATCTCTATAACGCCCCAGCAGCATCATCGCTGCGTATGGGACGCATGACTATTGACGATGTAGTCACTCGCACTGGAATTTTGTTTGCAGTACTTGTTGTAACAGGTGCTGGTGCATGGACACTCAATTTTGGTGGCGGTGCACTCATGGTTGGTCTACTTGGCGGATTTGTACTCGCCATGGTCAACTCATTTAGTAAGACAGTTCGTCCAGCACTTGTCATTGCATACGCTGCATTCCAAGGTGTTGCACTCGGTACGTTGAGCCATATTTACAACGATGCATTTCCTGGAATTGTTAGCCAAGCAGTAATCGCAACGCTATGTGCTTTTGCAGGAATGCTCTTTGCATATCGCAGCGGAAGAATTCGTGTAACTCCTAAGTTCACACGCGTGATGCTCGGTTCACTCATCGGGTACCTCATCCTTTCAGTGGTAACAATCTTCACCGGCTTCCCAGCCGGCGGCTTAGGACTCTTGATCGCTGTTGCAGGTGTTGGACTAGCATCATTTTTCCTAGTTCTAGATTTTGATCAAATTGAAAAAGGAATTGCTGCAGGAGCGCCAGAACAAGAATCATGGAGAGCATCATTTGGTCTCATGGTCACTGTTGTATGGCTCTACCTCGAAGTTCTACGTCTGCTATCAATTCTTCGCAGCAACGACTAATTTCACAATAAGAACCCGCTCTGGCCAATGGCTGGGGCGGGTTTTTTATTTGGGCAGGTATGAACTTCTTGTTTCAGGCAATCTATATGAGAGCACAACTGCAATAAGAAAGATAATTCCTGTTGCTCCAAATGCTGTGCGATAGGAATAAGCATCGCATATTGCGCCAACAACAATGGGCCCAACCATCATTCCGGCATCTCCCGCCATTTGGAACAAGGCAATTACTTGACCGCCTTTGCCCCCAATAACATCACCAACAATTGTTGCTGGAACTGTTGAAAGATAAGCGCCACCAATTCCCAGGATCACCATAGATAGTAAATACATCCACGGGTGAATAGTGAAGACCATTACTAAGACGCCCAGTGCCACAATTGAAGTGCCAACAAGTGAGGCAAATCGTCGACCTTTTACATCTGAAATCTTCCCGGCACGAAGCAGTAGAAACCCTTGAAATATCGCTGAAAGAGTAAATCCATAACCAACAACGGCGGTTGTTGAATTCAATTCTTCGATCACAAAGATTGGCAAAACGGATGATCGAAGACCAAAGAGAACCCACGTTGAAAGAAACGTTATGACGAGCGCGTATCGATATGGTCGAAGTGCAAGGGCTTGACGAATTGTTGTGTGAGCAAGAGCGCCTGAATCTTTTACTCTTTTTCCAAGATTGGCACCGGTGAGAAAAAAGAATGCAATGAGACCCGAGATTGCTAATGTAAATGAATAGGCAAAAAATGGTGCACGAAGTGAAATAAGGCTGAGTAGTCCACCGATTGCAGGACCCGTGATTCCGCCAACTAAGAAAGCACCGTTATACAAGGATTGTGCGCGTCCTCGGTGTTCATCACTCACAGATCGCATGATGACGGAGCCTGCAGCGACAGAGAACATTGAAGAACCGAGGCCACCAGCAGAGCGAAAAATAAGGAGTTGCTGGTAGCTATTTGATAATCCAACGAGCAATGTAAAGAGTGCAACCATCGCAACTCCGCTAGAGAAAATCGCGCGTTCACCAAAGTGATCTACTAATTTTCCTGAGATGAGCCCAGAACAAAAGCGAGCAACGGCAAAGGCCGAGACAATCAAGCCAACAGCTGCATTGTTTACACCAAAGGATCGTGCAAAGACGGGGATTGCAGGTAGAACAATTCCAAAACCTAGTGCGACAAAGAAAGATGCAACAATAAGTATTTTCACTTCACGAGGGAAAAGTGCAAAAGGTGAAGTGAATTTTGATCGAATCAACCGATTGCCTCACCAGCAGCTTCTTCTCGAGCAGCAGCATAATCTTTGTTTGTGCGCAATGGAGCTTCGCGCAGCATGAGTGCGAGCAAGAAACCAAGAGCAGTAATGGGAGCGGCTGCATAGAAAACTATATGGAAAGAATTTACAAATGCCTCTAGGGCAGTAGTTTGAATTGCAGGTGGAAGAGTCTCGAGAATTGCCGTGTTATTACTTAGACCCTCTAATTTCGCTGGATCAAAGCCACTGACTGCATCAGGATTCTTTGTCGCAAGATCTGCAAAACCACTCTGTAAATAATGGCTAATTCGATTTGTAAGAATCGTTCCAAAGATGGCGGTACCGAAAACGCTACCGAGGGATCGGAAGAATGTATTGCTACTTGTAGCAACTCCCATATCTTTGAAATCAACTGAATTCTGCAGCGCAATAACGATTGTCTGCATTGATAGACCAAGGCCTGCACCTACCAAGATTGCATAGATAGATAACAACCAGAAGGGAGTCGTCATGCTCAGCGTTGCCATTGCAAGGAGTCCAACGGTCATAAGGGCAGTACCAATAATTGGATATTTCTTGTAGTGGCCGTGCTTAGTAATTTGTTTTCCGCTAAAGATTGAGGTGGAGACAATTCCGAGCATAAGTGGAATCAATTTCAATCCTGCTTCTGTAGCCGAGTTACCTTTTACAACTTGTAGATAGAGAGGCAACATAACAATTGCGCCAAACATGCCCGCGCCAATAACTGCACCAAGTAATGATGTGAGCGTGAATGTGTGATTTTTGAAGAGCGAGAGCGGAAGAATTGGCTCCTTAGCCTTTTTCTCCCACGAGATAAATGCGATAGTAAGAATAATTCCAGAAATAAGATATGTAATGGTTCGACTATCTGTCCATCCATCTTGAGGGCCATAAATTGAAACAGCAAGAAGGATTGCAGAGACGCCTGTAACCATAAGGAATGCGCCTAAGTAATCAATACTATGTTCGCGCTTCACTTTTGGAATATGAAGCACGGCAGAGGTAATGGCAAGGGCTGCGATACCGAATGGCAAGTTAATGTAGAAAATCCAACGCCAGCCAGTGATTCCCAAAATAGTTGCGTGATCAGAGAAAAAACCACCTAGAAGTGGGCCAGCAACAGATGAAAGGCCCCACACTGCGCCGAAATAACCTTGATAGCGACCGCGTTCACGTGGAGGCACAATGTCGCCGATGATGACGAATGTAAGTGCCATCAAACCGCCTGCACCTAAACCTTGAAGCGCACGAGTTGCAATTAGTTGCGTCATATCTTGTGAGGCACCTGCAAGGAATGAACCAATAAGGAAAGTAACAATTGCGAATTGGAAAACAATTCGACGGCCATATATGTCAGAGATTTTCCCGTAGAGTGGAGTCGATGCAGTTGATGTCAAAAGATAGGCAGTAACTACCCCTGTGTAGTGATTGAGGCCATCAAAATCTTCCACGATGCTTTTCAGCGCTGTAGAAACAATTGTGTGGTCCAGGGCTGCCAAGAGCATTCCTGTCATCAACCCGCTCAAGATGATCATGATCTCTCTGTGGCTGTGTTCCTTAACGGGGGCAGAATTCGACATGGGGGCCTTTCAAATATGGGATTGCGAGGTATTTCGCAAAGATTATGCAATGGAGGTAAGTTTACTCCGTGAAA
>CAIZPZ010000004.1:0-1605 GCA_903934975.1 uncultured Actinomycetes bacterium
CCGTGCACTGGCTTGGCCACCTGGTTAAAGATAGATTTACCACCAATGGAGCGCACACTGATCACCGTACCTAATGCCATTCCTATGGTTGCTTTGATCGGTCCTCATGACGAAAATTTACGAGTCATTGAAGCCTCATTCCCATTAGTAAATATCACCGTACGGGGAAATGAAATTACCCTTCGTGGCGCACACGTTGATTGCCAAACAATCGAAAATTTATTCAACGAGATGATGGTTGTTATCCGTTCAGGAAATATTTTGAATGCTGATGCGGTCAAGCGCTCTATAGCAATGCTCAATCAAATTCCTCAAGAGCATCCAGCCGAAGTTCTCTCTCTCAATATTGTCAGCAATCGTGGTCGCACAATTCGCCCAAAGACAGCGAATCAGAAGAAGTATGTCGATGCAATTGAAGAGAACACCATTACTTTTGGTATTGGTCCTGCAGGAACAGGTAAAACTTATTTAGCGATGGCGATGGCTGTGTCTGCATTGCAGCAGAAGAAAGTAAATAAGATTATTTTGACAAGACCTGCAGTTGAAGCAGGGGAGCACTTAGGTTTCCTTCCAGGCACTTTGTCGGAAAAAATTGATCCATATTTACGACCACTCTTTGACGCGCTCAACGACATGATTGATATTGAATCTATACCTCGCTTGATGCAATCAGGAATTATTGAAGTTGCTCCTTTGGCATATATGCGTGGGCGTACGCTCAATGATGCATTTATTATTTTGGATGAGGCTCAAAACACAACGCCAGAACAAATGAAGATGTTCCTCACTCGCCTTGGATTCGGTTCCAAAATGGTTGTAACAGGTGATGTAACCCAGATTGATTTGCCCAATGGTCAACATTCAGGGCTGCGAGTTATTAGAGATATTCTCAAAGAGATTGACGATATTGCATTCCTAGAACTCACCGCCGAAGATGTTGTCAGGCACAGGCTTATCGGAGATATCGTGAAGGCATATGCAGTCTTTGATGATGCACGCCAAGCGGTTCGCCCAATACGCAACTAATTATGACTCTAGAAATAACAAACACTTCAGGTCTGTTGGTACCAGCCAACGAGATGCAATCACTGATGAGCTTTGCCTTCAAGGAGTTAGATCTTCATTCTGATTGCGAACTCAACATGCTCTTCGTCGATGATCAAGAGATGACGGAATTACATATCAAATGGATGAATGAGGGTGGAACTACCGATGTTCTTTCATTTCCTATGGATATGCCTGAGTCAAAAGAACAAGCCGTCACTCTTGGAGATATCGTCATAAGCCCACGGGTAGCTGCGCAGCAAGCCAAAAATGCAGGACATAGTGTTGAGCACGAGATATTCATTCTTGCTACACATGGTTTATTACATATATTGGGTTATGACCATGTAGAACTAGCAGATGAAGTAATTATGTTCGAACTGCAAGAGTCAATCGTCGCAACATGGAAGAGATCATGAGTCCAATTGCAATAGTTAGCATCATCGCCCTCATGGCTTTTGCTGGTTTTCTAGCGGCTAGTGAATCAGCTCTTACCTCTATCTCACGCATCGTTATCGATGAACTTGAAACAAAGCGCGGCGGAAAATTACTCAAGAAGTA
>CAIZPZ010000005.1:0-3738 GCA_903934975.1 uncultured Actinomycetes bacterium
CCTAAATCAGCTATGCCTGATTCACCTGAAGATCTAGCGCAAGCACCAACTGCATAATTATTGAGGAAGTCTAAATCGAGAGCGAGAGTGCTCTTCAATGAGATTATCTGCTAGAAGAGTCTCAAGTGCTTTTTCAACTTGTGACTCGTCTGGCCATAACTTCTTGATTGCACTTACTGTCAGTGATTCACTTTCTCGAAGTGCTTGCACAATTGTGCCGCGACACTTGCGATCTGTTCCATGCCAATCTTGTGATTTTCTGACTAATTCGCTCTGCGGGTAGCCATTCTTTCTCCACTTACATTGAGAAATTATTGGGCAATCATTACAGGATGGATTCTTTGATGTGCAAATAAGTGCGCCAAGTTCCATCGTCGCAGCTGCCCAATTATCGGCATTGCGGCGGGGGAGAATGGCTAATCGAGATTCTCGCTCGCGCACTGTTGGACTAGATGTTGGGTGCTCCTTGCCATCTAAAACGCGGACTAAAACACGCCTAATATTTACATCCATAACTAATGTATTGGCACCAAAAGCAAATGCACTTATTGCTGCAGCCGTGTAATCACCGATTCCAGGAAGTGATCTCAGTACTTCTTCACTATCAGGCACTTCATTTTCAAAATCGCGCGCAATAATTTTTGCACTCTCGTGTAATCGCAGTGCACGACGCGGATAACCAAGTCTGCCCCACGCAGTAATTACTTGGGCTGGAGTAGCTTTTGCTAACTCTGCTGGCGTTGGCCAGCGCTCCATCCATTCAATCCATTTAGGAAGAACGCGTGCAACGGGTGTCTGTTGCAACATAAACTCACTCACCATAACGCCCCATGGCGTAGTTGCTCGCCATGGAAGTTCACGTTTATTTTTTGCAAACCATTGTGTAATTGGTTTTTCTAGCGAATTCATTCGCCTGAAATTTTTACCCTTTGAAGCGCTTGATCAAGGCGCGATACTTCAACAATTTCCATGCCTGCAATCTTTACATCAGAGCCTGCAGGAACGAGGGCACGCTTAAATCCAAGTCGAAATGCTTCCTGTAAGCGGCGGTCCACCCCACTAATTTTGCGAATTTCACCAGCAAGGCCAACTTCACCAATTGCAACAAGATCTGCAGGAAGTGCTAATCCTTTTGCAGCAGATGCGACAGCGAGTGCGAGTGCAAGGTCGGCTGCGGGTTCACCCATTTTCATTCCACCGACTGTCGCTGCATAAACATCGCGACCGCCAATTTTTATTGCTGCGCGAAGTTCTAGGACAGCAAGTGTCATTGATGTGCGCGCAGAATCTAATCCGCTTACAACGCGACGTGCATTTCCAAAATCGTTATCGCGACCTTGGCTAACGAGTGCCTGAATCTCAGCAAGTAGTGGACGTCGGCCTTCTAAAGTTACCGTTACGCAGGTTCCTGGCACTGGTTCTGCATGGCGTGATGTAAATAAACCTGTTGGATCTAAAACGCTTGTAATTCCAGTATCGCTCAGTTCGAAGCAACCAACTTCATCGCTTGCTCCAAATCGATTCTTGATTGCGCGAATCAAACGCAGGCGCGAATGACGCTCGCCTTCAAATTGAAGTACAACATCGACAATATGTTCGAGCAGACGTGGGCCTGCTATTGAACCATCTTTAGTTACATGGCCAACTAATAAAAGAGTTATATCTCGCTCTTTACAGATGCGAATCAGCGCACCAGCAACTTCGCGGACCTGAGTAACTCCACCCGGAGCACCATCTGCTGCAGCACTTCCGATAGTTTGCACGCTATCAATAATGAGAAGTTGCGGCTTTACTGAATCAATATGTGAAATAACTGCGCCTAAATCATTTTCAGATGCAAGAAATAACTGAGGATCAACTGCCTTGATTCGCTCTGCGCGAAGCCGAACTTGCGAAGCAGATTCTTCACCGCTGACATACAAAACTGGAATAGAACGTGATGCAGTTTGTGCAGCCACTGCAAGTAGTAGCGTTGATTTGCCAACACCTGGTTCTCCTGCAACAAGAATTGCAGCCCCTGGAACTAAACCGCCACCGAGCACGCGATCGAGTTCAGAGACACCTGTTGGTTTTGCACTTGCAGCAGAGAGATCAACATCGCCAATGGGTGTTGCCTTATGAGTTACTGCGCCAGGAACAAGTGATAAACGCTTTGGCGCTGCAATTTCTTCAACACTTCCCCATGCTTGGCATTCACCGCAACGGCCAACCCATTTTTGTGAGTTCCAACCACATTCCGTGCAACGGAAGGGATCTTTTTCAACTTTGGCCATAGGTAGAGCCTAGAGCGAAATTCTTACTTCTGTGCAGCCAGAGTTGCGGGATGTTGGATAACAAAGAGGGGGAGTGAACGCTTCTGCGCATCGAGAATTCCAGCCACGCGTGCATCACAGTGTTTTTCCAAGATTGCATACGCACCTTCACCCATGAGGGCCTTTAGCTCGGCTCTATTAGAAATGTAAACAGGTTCACTTCCAACGTGTGCCTCAGTATTACTTGTGCAATACCAATCGAAGTCATCTCCGCCATCGCCCCAGGCAAGGCGCTCGTATTCACCAATAACAGTAACTGAATATTCACGCTCTCCGACTTCGCGAGTTTCAAAACTGCGACGAAGAGGTAATTGCCAACATACATCTGGTTTTGTATCTACAAAGTGAATATTTTTCTTCTGTGCAAGGTGGTGAAGAACGCAACCAAAAGAGCCAGTAAAGCCTTCTGCTTCATATCCTTTTCGATTCAGGAAAATACAAGAACCTTCAACGCGACGAGTTTTGCGTTCATCATCTTCATCTTTTTCACTAATACGTAAATCACCGCCCGCTTTCTTTGGGCGTGCCTCGTCATAGAACTGCCACATCTCTGGAGTGAGGAATGCTGCCGCTTTTTGAACGCGATTCTCATCATCTTTATCTGAATACATCGCACCCTCAGTGCAACAACCAGCGTTAGGTTGATCTTTGAATACTCCTTGGCAACCATCTCCATAAATACAAGTCCAGAAAGATGTGAGCCACGTGAGGTCGCATTTGAAAATACCTTCTGCATCATTGGGATCAGCGAATTCAACCCAATCACGTGCAAAGCCTGGCTTTATCTCGGACATAGTGGCAGAGCCTACGGGTTTACTCCGAAATACGCACATCCGCAGAATTGCATTCGATACTCTTACCTCATGAAAGTTGGAGTAATCGGCGCAGGGGTAATGGGTGAGGCGCTAATTACTGCACTAATTTCTTATGGAGTAAATGCCAAAGAGATCACTATCTCTGAAAAGAGAACTGATCGTGCAGATGAACTTGTATCTCGCTATGGAATAAGTGTTGAAGAGCTCTCCAACAATGTTCGTGCAAGCGAAATCCTCCTCCTCGTCGTAAAACCACAAGATATGGCTGATCTTTTGAGACAAATCAGCCCAGATGTGAAGGCATCCACCACTGTTGTTTCCTTTGCGGCAGGTAAAAAAATCGATTTTATTTCGGCAGGGCTAGGTGGTTCCACACCTGTTATTCGCGTAATGCCAAATACACCAACACTCGTTGGGGCTGGTATGGCCGCAATTTCAGTTGGTAATGGAGTTTCATCGACACACAAGGATTTTGTTGCAGGCTTCCTTGCTGCAACTGGAAAAGTTGTGGAAGTGAGTGAGAATTTACAAGACGCAGTAACTGCAACTAGTGGTTCTGGTCCTGCCTATTTCTTCGCTTTTGTGGAAGCAATGATCGAAGGGGCAATGGC
>CAIZPZ010000006.1:0-2492 GCA_903934975.1 uncultured Actinomycetes bacterium
AGCAATCGTTGCTAGAGCCCATGAAGTTGGCGCCGTAGTAGTGCTGGACGCATGTCAATCGGTACCTCATATGCCAATCAATGTTGCACAACTCAATATAGATTACTTGACATTTTCGTGTCACAAAGCAGTTGGCCCAACAGGAGTGGGAGTGTTGTGGGGGAGAAGCGAACTCCTAGAGATGTTGCCACCATTCCTCTTTGGTGGTTCGATGATTGAAACAGTCACGATGACGAGTGCAACATGGGCCCCAGCTCCTCGTAAGTTTGAAGCAGGCGTTCCAAATATGGCTCAGATAGTTGGATTAGGAGCAGCGCTCAATTATTTATCAAAAATCGGAATGGATGAAATCTTTCTCCATGAAGTAGAACTAGGTACTTATCTGATCAAAAGATTGAGCGAGATAGAAGGGTTGCGAATAGTTGGGCCACAACAGATGCAAGCGCGCGGTGGAACTGTCTCCTTCACATTTGGAGATATTCACCCGCACGATCTCGGCCAGTATTTGGATGCGCAAGGTATTGCTGTTCGTACGGGACATCACTGTGCATGGCCTCTGACTCGCAAGTTGGGAGTTCCCGCAACGACTCGTGCTTCTCTCTATTTCTATAATGATGAGAGCGATGTAGATGCACTGATTGATGGAATCATTGGAGCACAGAAATATTTTGGACGCTCATAATGGAATTAGATGCCCTCTATCAAGAAGTCATTTTGGATCACTATAAGCATCCCCAGCACAAAGGTTTACTTTCTACATATGACGCACAAGTGCACCATGTAAATCCAAGTTGCGGTGATGAGATAACTCTCAATCTTGCTCTTGAAAATAACTCCATTTCCTCCATCTCGTGGGATGGCGTGGGTTGCTCCATCAGCCAAGCAAGCGTTTCTATCATGAGCGATTTAGTAATAGGTAAGAGCGTCGATGAAGCTCGAGTAATTTTGGATAACTTTGTTGAGCTGATGCAGAGCAAGGGAGTAAAGACTGGCGATCCCGCGATACTCGAAGATGCCGTCTCTTTGGCTGGGGTTTCAAAATTTCCAGCCCGTATCAAATGTGCACTTTTAGGCTGGATGGCTTATAAGGATGCAGTGCTTTCTGCATCAACCAAATAGAATATTGCTCTAACGGAGGTAATGATGAGTACGACTGTTGATGATATTACTGAGGCAATGAAGGATGTAGTTGACCCAGAACTCGGGATCAATGTTGTTGATCTAGGACTCATTTATGACGTCATGGTTGATGAAACAAACATTGCAATTCTCAATATGACTCTTACATCTGCAGCGTGCCCTTTGCAAGATGTTATTGAAGATCAGACTCGACAAGCACTTGCTGGGATGACAACTGATGTGAAGATCAATTGGGTATGGATGCCACCGTGGGGTCCAGACAAGATTTCCGATGATGGAAGAGAACAGCTGCGCGCTCTCGGATTTACGGTTTAGAACATGTCGATGCATGCGGCTTGGATGACGCATCGCTCAATGACGGCAGATCCATCTGTAAAGGAACAAAAGCTCAAGCCAGGAACTGTAAAACGGATTTTTTCTTTTGCGCAGCCGTATAAGCGCAGCATCATTCTCTTTCTGCTCACAGTAGTAATCGATGCGGTACTTATTGTTGCAACTCCGCTTCTACTACGAAGCCTGATAGATGATGGTGTGATTCCAAAGAATGGCCAACTAGTTACGCGTCTTGCTCTCATGGTTGGAGCCCTTGCAATTGCAGATGCACTGATGAGCATGATCGGACGTTGGTATTCCTCTCAAATTGGTGAAGGTCTGATTTATGATCTTCGAACATTGGTCTTCGCGCACGTTCAAAAACAATCAATCGCTTTTTTTACAAGAACACAAACTGGTGCACTTATCTCACGAATCAATTCTGATGTCATAGGCGCACAACAAGCTTTCACAGCCTCACTTTCAGGGGTAGTGAGCAATGTGGTGAGCCTTGTATTGGTGGGAGCGACAATGTTGATTCTCTCCTGGCAAATAACTCTCGTCGCACTCATCCTTTTGCCGATGTTCCTTATTCCCACTAAATGGGTTGGAAGAAAGTTACAGTCTCTTACACGAGAATCATTCAATTTGAATGCTCAAATGTCGAGCACGATGACAGAGCGCTTCAATGTGTCAGGAGCGATGCTCGTTACTCTTTACGGACAACCCTTACAGGAGAAAGAATCTTTTCGCGCCAGAGCTCGTAAGGTTGCAGATATCGGAATCACAATGGCACTCCTCAATCGACTCTTCTTTATCGCTCTTACAAGCGTGGCAGCTATTGCAACTGCTATTGCATATGGAATCGGTGGCCACTTAGCAATCTCAGGAACGGTCACTGTTGGAACGCTGCTTGCAATTACCGCACTTTTGGCTCGACTATATGGACCCCTAACCGCGCTTTCAAATGTCCGTATAGATGTGATGACTGCTCTAGTTTCATTTGAGAGAGTCTTCGAAGTTTTGGACTTACAGCCGAT
>CAIZPZ010000007.1:0-2993 GCA_903934975.1 uncultured Actinomycetes bacterium
AATATTGTCAAGGAAATAATTGACCAATGCATGACTGCGGGGATTTGCTTTAGCATCAGCTAATTTTGTTTGCGCGCGAAGATCAGCGATTACAACACCTTCTGCTTCAAGATCATCTGGGCCGCCTTCCATAGCAAGCCATTGATCCAATACTTCTGAATCAACATCTGGATGAAACTGCGTTCCTAGTGTTCGCCCGAATGTAAATGCCTGCGGACATAGTTCTGTGCGAGCAATCTCTTTGGCCCCGGGTGGAAGGGTGAATCGATCCCAGTGATATTGAAACCATGGACCTTTTGGAATAAAACTTTCATCATCGCTCTGGATTTCATGCCAGCCAAGTTCTGGGTATGGACCACGTGCAACAGTGCCACCAAGTGCGCGTGCCATCAATTGACCGCCAAAACATATTCCGAGAATAGGAATACCTGCATTATGCGCCTCTTGCAATTTATGCATTTCGGGCAATAACCAGTTACCAATGCGTTCATCTTCGAACGCGCCCCATGGTGCACCAAGTGCAACGATTGCATCGAATTCTAGGAAGTTTGGCCAATTCACAGTGACGTTAGGAGTTTTGTAATTCTCTTTATCAACAACAACGCATTGTTGGATTTCATATCCACGATTTCTGAATTGAACTGCGACTGGCCCGCCATCACTTACATAATCTTGCAAGATAAAGAGAGCACGTTTTGTCATAACGGCAATAATATCTTTCGAATTTTTATTTAGCAATTCTAATTGGCGCTTGTCCTCGCGCAATTAGTCTTTCGAAGTGATGTTCACGCTTTTCATTGAATCTATTTGACTCATCCGTTGCACCTGAAATCCATGTTGCTAGTTCATCACGAGCAGCTTGACCATCACCAGAGAAATCTTCGCGATCGAAGATATTCCAAGCACGTAGAACGGGTGCGACAACATCATCGAGGTGCTGTTGCATGTCATAAATTCCAGCGAGTGCGATTTGTACAGCCTTGCGTCCAAAACCAGGCATACCGGCACCTGGCATATCAAAATTAGTGACAACATCTGTAATAGCGCGCATCGCCTCATTGGGAGCAAGATCAATTGCCTTACCAAGTAGGTTGCGATAGAAAATCATGTGCAAGTTTTCATCCAGTGCAATGCGTTGCAACATGTTTTCACATATTGGGTCATCTGAAATCTTGCCTGTATTGCGGTGAGAAATACGCGTTGCAAGTTCCTGGAAAGAAACGTATGCAACGGTATGCAACATGTCATTGTCATATGGAGTTTGGTAACCCTGGGACATATGAGCCATGCGTAAATCTTCTAATTCATAAGGATCTACACCGCGCGTTGCCATGAGGTAATCGCGCATAACAATTCCGTGGCGATTTTCTTCAGCAGTCCAGCGTTCAATCCAATTTCCCCATGCGCCATCGCGTCCCATGGAGATTGCAATCTCGGTGTGATAGCTCGGTAAATTATCTTCAGTCAATAAATTTAGAACTAATGAATCTTGGGCAACGCTAGAAAGTCGTGAATCTTTTGCTTCCCATGCATCTCCATTGAGAGGACCAGCAAAGTTTCTTCCTTCAGACCAAGGGACATAGTCGTGTGGGTACCAGTCTTTTTGAATTTCAAGGTGGCGGGCTAATTCAACAGCAACAACAGGTTCAAGATCTCTAATCAGACGAGTTTGAAGCTCTGGGTCTATTGAGGCCATTACACAACGCTACGGCAGAAGTACTGTTACCCGCGAGTTATAAATTCTTTTTCGCACGCAATTCTGCTTGTGTTGCTCGCCACTTTGCTATCTGCGCGTGATTTCCACTGAGCAAAATCTCGGGCACAGCAATATCTCTCCATGATTGTGGCTTAGTAAAGTTTGGATATTCAAGATATCCCTCACTCTTATGTGACTCTTCTACCAATGATTCTGGATTACCAAGCACACCAGGTAAAAGTCGAGTAATAGCTTCAATCATGACCATTGAGGCAACTTCTCCGCCACCCAATACATAATCTCCGATTGATACCTCTAAAACTTTGATTCCGCGCGCACTGTATTGCTCTGACGAATAATGTTGGCGCACACGATCATCGATACCTTCATAACGTCCGCATGCAAAAATCAATTGCTTCACCGTAGTGAGTTCATGCGCCATCTCTTGTGTGAAACGTTTACCTGCAGGGGTGAGAACAATGAGTGTTGCTCCATCAGCAATAACGCTATCAATTGCAAGGCCCCACACCTCTGGCAACATCACCATTCCAGCGCCACCGCCATAGGGAGTGTCATCGACGGTGTGATGGTTATCAGTTGTAAACGAGCGCAAATCGTGAATGTTTATTTCTAAAATTCCTTGGCCTTGGGCTTTACCCAGCAATGAAAGCTGCATCGGTGCAAAGTAATCAGGAAAAATTGTTACGGCATCAATTCTCATATGACTTCACCTGTGAGATCTGGTGGAATAACAGTCATTCGCTTTGCTTTGATATCAACGACTGGAACTAATTGATGTACAAAAGGAATAAGTGTTTCTCCATGAGAGGTTGTAATTGCCAATAAATCTTGACCTGGAAGATTGATGACATCAGTGACTTCTCCGAATTTTTCGCCACTTTCCAAATATGCGATACATCCAATGAGTTGGAGTACGTGATAGTCATCCTCATCGCCACTTGCAGCATCAATATCTACATCGGAATAGAGCAGCGTATCTTTGAACGCTTCGATGCCATTGCGATCGGAAATACCTTCAAAACCAAGAAGCAGAATTCCATTGTGAACTCTGCCCGAGATGATTGTTAGTTCGCCATGCTTATCGGTCTGAACGCGTGCGCCAATAGCAAAACGAGTTTCTGGGTCATCAGTTCGAACTTCAATCGTTGCTTCACCGAGAATTCCGTGAGCGCGACCAATTCGCCCCACGAGTAAGCGCATCGTTGTAGTTAGCGACCTTCGTCGGTCTCAATGAGATCGACGCGGATCGTGCGACCTGCGAGCGCACTAACAACAG
>CAIZPZ010000008.1:0-3178 GCA_903934975.1 uncultured Actinomycetes bacterium
AATCTTTCCAATGACGCGAAGTCCAGACTTTGCCTCAAATGGTGCTTTTGGTCCATCGCCATCGAAAATACCTGCAACGCCTCGTTGGAATGACATCCAATAAATTTTTCCATCTCGATCAACTTCGGCGTCAAGTCGTGAAGCCAATGCGTTTACAACAGATGCACCAACACCGTGTAGCCCGCCGGATGCAGCATAAGAACCGCCTCCGAATTTTCCGCCAGCATGTAACTTTGTGAGTACAACTTCAACACCTGTAAGGCCAGTCTTAGGTTCTTTATCTACAGGAATTCCGCGGCCATCATCGTGAACTTCAACAGAGCCATCGGATTCCAAATTGATTTCAATCTTTTTGCAATGACCAGCGAGTGATTCATCTACAGAGTTATCAATAATTTCCCACAAGCAATGCATGAGTCCACGTGAATCAGTGGAACCGATATACATTCCTGGGCGTTTGCGAACGGCATCAAGGCCTTCGAGGACTGCTAAATCTTTTGCGGTGTAGCTATCTTGCGAAACCTTTGCAATTGAATCTTCATTGGTAGCCACGGCGCCAAAGGCTATATGCCAAGGGCGATTTTCTAGTGTAAACGCGCCGAAAAGGTCTCACATAATGATAAATGTGGAAAATAACTGAAAATTCACAGCAAAATAATCTTTTTCGGCAAGCGGGGAATAACCAATGCATGGTTTGATGTTCCCTATAGGTAAGCACAAAGAGTGCTTGAGCGAACGGAGAGCGCGATGACCGAGCAGTTGATTCTCGAAACCACACCTCTAAATGCAGTAGATCGTTGCGATCGCTGCGGTGCACAGGCCTATGTACGCGCTGTCATGCTCTCTGGTGGAGAGCTTCTATTTTGCGGTCACCACGCAAAGGAATATGCAGAAAAACTCAAGCCAGTAACGTCAATGATTCAAGATGAAACTGACAAGCTAGTTGAAAGTAACTCTAACTAGTTTCCTTAGTCGAGGTAATCACGAAGCACTTGGCTTCGTGAAGGGTGGCGCAATTTCGACATTGTCTTAGATTCAATCTGGCGAATACGTTCACGAGTAACTCCGTAAACTTTTCCGATCTCATCAAGAGTCTTAGGTTGACCATCTGTTAGACCAAATCGCATCGCAACAACGCCTGCTTCACGCTCCGACAAGGTGTCGAGTACTGAGTGCAATTGTTCTTGAAGTAGTGTGAATGAAACAGCATCAGCAGGAACTACTGCTTCGCTATCTTCAATCAAGTCACCGAACTCTGAATCTCCTTCTTCTCCCAATGGAGTGTGAAGTGAAATTGGTTCGCGACCATATTTTTGAACTTCAACTACCTTTTCAGGTGTCATATCAAGTTCTTTAGCCAATTCTTCTGGGGTCGGTTCGCGACCTAAGTCCTGCAACATCTGACGTTGAACACGTGCCAACTTGTTGATGACTTCAACCATATGAACTGGAATACGGATTGTGCGAGCTTGATCGGCCATTGCGCGTGTGATTGCCTGACGGATCCACCACGTTGCATAGGTAGAGAACTTATATCCCTTTGTGTAGTCAAACTTTTCTACAGCACGGATAAGTCCAAGGTTTCCTTCTTGAATCAAGTCAAGGAACAACATTCCACGGCCGGTGTAACGCTTTGCAAGCGATACAACAAGACGCAAGTTTGCTTCGAGCAAGTGATTCTTCGCGCGCTTACCATCTTCAACAATCCAGTCAAGTTCGCGCTTGAGCTTCTTATCAAGTTTCTTCTCTGTTGTAATTTTGAACTCTGCAAATAGTCCTGCTTCGATTCTTGTAGCGAGTTCAACTTCGAGCTCAGCATTCAAAAGTGCAACGCGACCGATTTGCTTGAGGTAATCCTTTACAGGATCCGCTGTTGCGCCTGCAGTCATAACTGTCTGCGCTGGAGCATCATCTTCTTCTGATGCCTTGATAGTAAATGCATCTTCTTCATTACCAGAGGCTTCTTCTGCAAGGTTTACAACGCGAGGTTGATTTCCTTTATCTTCCGCCTCTGAATCGATGATTTCAACTGCTTCAGCAATGAGTGCTTCAACATCTTCTAATTCAACTTCTTCAAGTTCAACATCTTCTCCATCAATTTTTGCAACTACTGCTTTACCAGTCTTTGCATCGATCTTTGGCGCAGCTGCAACTGGTGCAATTGGAGCAGGAGGTGGAGCAATAAGTGCAAGTTCATTCTTTTTCAATATTCGAGATGGTGTTCCAAGACCAGCCTTGCGCATCTTCTCGACCATAGCTGGTACCGAAATTGCGAGCGCACGTGCTTCATCTACTAAATCTTTATCAACTTTCTTTGGAATGCGATTGATATTTGCAACTCCGCGAACTTCAAGCTCAGCGAGAATCTCTTTCTGGCGAATGACTGCATTCTTAGTATCAACAATGATGTGAACATCTTTTTCAGTAAGGACTGTTTTCAACGCAATCTTTGCAGGCGCCTTCTTTGGGGCAACTTTTTTAGCTGCAACCTTCTTAGCAGGGGCTTTTTTCGCAGGCGCTTTCTTTGCCGCAACTTTTTTCGCAGCAACTTTTTTAGTTGGTGCTTTTTTTGCAGGTGATTTCTTTGAAGGTGCAGATTTTTTTGTCTTCACCTTATTTTTGAGCGCACTACGTACAGCCACAATTGTCCTTTTATTTTTTCACCATCTAATTGAATCTCTCTGACTCAAACGCGGTGAAGCGATAGGTATATTATAATTTATCCACAGGCCAAAATGCACATCCAAAAGGCTATTTATGGCCTCAAAAGGCTCAATGCACCCTTTATAGAGCGAGCGCGCTCCTAATTGCATCCCCCACTGATTCAACTTCAATGAGAAATCCATCATGGCCAAAATCTGAGGAGATTGTGACAAGTGGGGCAGCTGCTGGCACTAACTCGGCTATTTCGGCCTGTAGACGGGGCGGAAAGAGGCGATCAGTATCGATTGAGACGATGACGACAGGAATTGTGATTGCAGCTAGCGCCTTGGCAACTCCCCCGCGATCTCGTCCAATATCGTGAGAATTCATAGCCTCAGTCAGTGCGATGTAGGTATTTGCATCAAATCTTTTAGCCAGTTTTTGTGCTTGATGATCAAGATATGACTCAACGGCATAACGCCCTGTGTCATCTCCTTGTAGCTCTCGACCAAAGCGCACATCCATCTCAGATTCT
>CAIZPZ010000009.1:0-3679 GCA_903934975.1 uncultured Actinomycetes bacterium
AGTGCAAGAACTAAGGCAACAATTCCTGCAACCATAATGAGAGACATCACCGATTCACTTTGACGAACTCGAAGGGCATCGGTAAATCCGAAAAGAATTGAGCCAGCAAATACTCCACCAGGCCTCCAATTACCAAAGATCACGGTAGCCAGTCCAATAAAGCCACGGCCGGCAGTTTGACCTTCTCTGTATACCGATGAAGCGACGAGAGAAAGGTATGCACCACCAAGGGAAGCCAACATGCCAGAGATCGAAATTGCAATGTAGCGAATTCGATAAACATCAATACCGAGTGATTCGGCAGCCATAGGATTTTCGCCCGAGAAGCGCATACGAAGTCCAAATTTGCTGCGCCAAAGAATCCACGACGTCAATGGAACTAGTAGTAACAGCGCAATAGTTACCAGTGAAACATCTTTGGTCAAACCATGAAGAATTCCAGCTAAGTTTGAAATAAAGAATATGTCCTTAGAATCAATACTTTCCAAAAACGGTGCAATTATGGGAATAGTAAAAGTTGGAAATGAATCGACAGGTGGAGAAACAGTTCTGTCTCCACCAACAGGTGGGAAGAAAATACCTGACAAGTATCTGGCGCCACCTGCTGCGATGAGGTTTATTGCAAGGCCTGAGACCGCCTGATCAATTCCAATTTTTACAGTCAATACTGCGTGGAAGAAACCAGAGGCAAGACCGAAGAATGCTGCAGCGGCAAAGCCAACGAGTGGACCATGTAAGTATCCAAACCAGGCAGCAGTCCACGTTCCAACGATCATCATTCCTTCGAGGCCAATGTTGATCACACCAGCTCTTTCTGCCCACAATCCACCCAAACCAGCCATGAGAAGTGGAATTGCAAAGCGAAGAGTTGCTCCAGAAGTTCCAGGTGATGAAATATCTGTAGCACCAGTCAAACTTTCAACAAGTGAAATGATAAAAAATAATGCAGCAACAACTAAAGTAATACGGGCAGGAGATTTAAAGAATGTTTTCACCTTGCCAGTACTTTTCGCAGCCTTATTTGCATCGATAGCCATTACTTGGACTCCTTATCAAGAGCAAGTTCGGTATTGACTTTGCCGACAGCACGTTGTTGTTGTCGAAGATTGATTCGTGCAACAACCTCATAGGCAATAACAATGGCAAGAACAATTGTTCCTTGCATAACAATCACAATTTCAGGTGGAACGCCTTCATATTCGAGAACTGGCGCAGCTCGTTCAAGGAATGACCACAAAAAGGCGGCAAAGAAGATTCCAACTGGATGATTTCTTCCAAGAAGTGCCAGTGCTAAACCAGTGAAAGCATAACCAGATGGAAATGCCATGCTGTAGGAGTGGGTATCTGAGAGAAGTGTTCCGATACCTACTAGTCCAGCAATCGCACCCGATAGAACTGTTGTTACAAAGATCATTCCAGGAGCGTTGACACCACTTGATCGCGCAGCACGGAAAGATAATCCTGTTGCACGTAAGTTGAATCCAAAGACTGTCTTATTGAGCATTATCCAGTAAGCAATACCTACGAAAATAGCAACGAAGAGAAATGAATAGACCTCGCCATTGAACATCTTAAATGTTGGCATCTGCCCACTTATTGGTATTGGTTTTGTCTGAACATTTTGAGAGCCCTCAGGAAGAATTCCTAGGAGTTCCTCGCCTAACAAAAATGCGATGATCGCTGCTGCAATAAAGTTGAGCATAATATTACTAATGACTTCCGATACTCCACGTCGGACTTTAAGGTAGCCAGCGATAGCAGCCCATAGTCCACCAGCCACCATAGCTACGATAACTATGAGTAATACATGCAGTACCGGCGGAAGATTAACTGCTGCGCCAACAACTGCTCCAAAAAAAGCACCCATGCGATATTGGCCATCGATTCCAATGTTGAATAACAACATCTTGAATCCAATTGCTGCTGCAACGCCAGCCAAATAATATGCAACTGTCTGGTTCAGTTCAGAGACTAAGTTGCGTGGACTAAATCCATACGAAATCATAACTTTGAAAATTTCTAGAGGGTTTACTCCGCGAAGAATTAAGATGAGAGAAACGAGTAGTAGCGAGCTCAGTACTGCAGCAAGCGGGGCGATTGCTCCCCAAAAAAATCTGTTATTTCTCATGCGCTCTTTGCTCCAGTCATTGCTAGCCCAAGATCTTCTGGGGTTGTATTGGAGGGATCGAGTATCGAAACGATGCTTCCGCTGTAAATGACTGCAATGCGATCTGAGAGTGAGAAGAGTTCTTCTAAATCAGCTGAAATGAGCAGAATGCCAACCCCATGTGTTCGCGCCTTCATCAAGTGATCCCAGATGATTGCTTGGGCGCCGACATCGACTCCACGAGTAGGTTGCGCTGCAACGATTAATTTTGGATCACCACTTAATTCTCGACCTACAATAAATTTTTGTTGGTTTCCACCTGAGAGTGCGCTGGCTAATACATTGACTCCAGGTGTTCTTACATCAAATTCTTCAACAACTCGTTTGGAGTCTTCAGCTGCTGCACCTTTATTGACCCAAATTCCATTTGCCATAGGAGATGCAAATTGGTGACCTAGGATTCGATTTTCCCAGAGTGGCGCTGACATTAAGAGTCCATCGCGTTGACGATCTTGTGGAATGTAGGCAACACCTGCATTGCGTATATCTCTTGTGTGGGTGTGTGCAGCATCGAGCCCAAGTACTTCCACACTTCCAGTTGTCGGTGAAAGAAGACCCATGATTAACTCAATAAGTTCACTCTGACCATTACCTTCAACGCCTGCTAGACCAAGAATTTCACCACCGTGAAGATCAAGATTGAGGTGATGAAGAATTTCTCTTCCATCAAGTCGTGAGTATGAAGCATCTTTGATAGAAAGAATGCTCTGCTTGCTAATATTTTGAACTCCCGCGATTGGCTTAGGCAACTCTCCGCCGACCATCAACTCTGCAAGTTCCTTCTTATTGGTCTCGCCAGGTTTTTTAGTTGTCACTGTCGTGCCTTGGCGCATAATCGTGATGTCATCAGCAATAGAGAGCACTTCATCTAATTTGTGAGAAATAAATAGAACGGTAAGGCCTTTATTTACAAGATCTCGAAGGTTTTCAAATAGTTCCGTAACCTCTTGTGGTACCAATACTGCTGTGGGTTCATCGAGGATGAGAATCTTTGCTCCTCGGAATAATACTTTTGCAATCTCAACTCTTTGTCGCTCTCCTACGCCCAAATTCGAAAGAGATTCGTCGGGATCAATATCTAAATGATAGGTCTGCGCGATTTCGAGGAGTTTCTTACGAGCCTCGTCATATTTGATAACAAAACCAAAGCGAGATGGTTCGCTACCCAAAATTACATTCTCTAAAACAGTTGCGTTATCTGCTAATTTGAAGTGCTGGTGAACCATACCGATACCAAGTGCGATTGCATCTTGTGGAGATTTCAGCGAAACTTCTTGACCAAAAACTTTTATTGAACCGGCATCGGGTCGAATCAAACCGTAGAGAGTCTTCATCAGGGTTGATTTTCCAGCACCGTTTTCACCGATTATGGCGTGTATAGAGCCTTCACGTACTTGGAGTGAGACATCACGGTTTGCAACTACACCAGGATATTTCTTTTCAACTCCTACTACTTCCAGTATATTTCCCACGCGGAACTTCTCTCTCTATTTAGGAGTGAAGTGGGCCCCC
>CAIZPZ010000010.1:0-9944 GCA_903934975.1 uncultured Actinomycetes bacterium
AGTTCTTCACGCATTCCTGCGCGATCACCACTTTCAAGTGAATCGACAAATTCGTACGACTCTTCAAGTAAATATTTCACGAGTGATTCGTGCGTCTGTTCGCCATCCCACGGGCAACCGCCCGGAGAGCGCAAGGTATCCATCACTTCAACGAGACGCTGAAGATAGGAGGTGCTCATACTTTTTTTACTTATGGAGTAGTTGACTTGACGGCATCGCCAGCAGAATCAACAGGGAGTACATCGGCATTGATTGGATCCCATTTACCGTAGCGTGGGTTGATCTCTACTTTTAGCTTGGCTGCCTTTGCTGCAACGATTCTTGATATTTCTGCACCAAGTGCTTCTTGTGTGACGCCAGTTGCAACAATTGCATCACTGATTTTTCCAGAGATAATTACTGCTTCAAGGTAAAGGTCAAGATTTTGTGGAGCAATTCCTGCGCCAACAAGTGCTTTAGGTAGTCCAGCTTCTCCACCAACTTGTTCGAGGATTCCCTCGCGACGTGTATCGATTTCAGCCTTTGATGCTTCTACTTTGAAATCTTTACCAACTTCGCGAATTAGAACTGTTAGAACTTGAAAGCGCAATTGTGAAAGATTGAGATCTGCGCCAGTTTGAAGTTCCATTTGTGAAATATCAATTTTGCCGCGCTCTGCGAGAATTGCATCAATGCTTCCTTGAACTACTTCTTGAGTAATCTTTGTTTCACCAATTGTTGCTGCTGCGCCAACTTGTGAGCATCCGCTAAGGAGAAGTGCTGCTGCAATTGCGCTAATGGCAAGGAACTTTTTCACGTGGTGCTCGCTTTCGAAGTGGCGGTCAGTTGGTCGACGGCCTCAATTACCCAGGCCAGAAGAGAAGTATCCACTATCTCCAGACCACTTTGTGACGGAGTCCAAGATTTACTCACAGGAAAGGCAATCATCGCCGTATTCATGGCCGATTTATAGAGTGAACCGGGATACATCCGTGACATTCGCAACTGACGAGATTCAGCAAGGGTGATAGGTGATAAACGTAGGAATTTTCCAGCAGCTACTACTTCACGTAATCCAACTGATTTTGCGAGAGCTCGAAGTGATGCAACGCCTAGAAGTGCTTGTGCCTCTGTTGGCAATTCACCAAAACGATCAACTAATTCAGCGCGAATCGCTTCAACATCATCACTATTTCGAACATCTGCTAATCGGCGATAGAGATCAAGGCGCAGGCGTTCACCGGGTACATAATCACTGGAGAGATGGGCATTGATTGGAAGTTCAACTTTGCATTCATGATGCACTTCTTCTGTTTCAATAATTCCAGTTTTGTAATCTTGTACAGCTTCTCCGACCATGCGCATATAAAGATCAAAGCCAACATCTGCAATATGTCCCGATTGTTCCCCTCCCAATAAATTACCTGCACCTCGTATCTCTAAATCTTTGAGGGCAACTCGCATTCCAGAACCTAAATCAGTATTGGCAGCGATTGTTGTAAGTCGCTCGTGTGCAACTTCAGATAAAGGCTGATCTGCTGGATATAAGAAATATGCATATGCGCGTTCGCGGCCACGACCAACTCGTCCACGTAATTGATGGAGTTGGGAGAGCCCAAAGTTATCAGCACGCTCAACAATGAGTGTGTTTGCGTTAGCAATATCTAAACCGCTCTCCACAATTGTTGTGCAGACCAAGACATCAAAGTCACGATTCCAGAATGCCAGGATTACATCTTCAAGTGCGCCTTCACTCATCTGACCATGCGCAACTCTAATTCGTGCTTCGGGTACTAACTCTTGGATTTGCGCTGCCCTGCGATCAATGGATTCAACTCGGTTATGAATATAGAAAATTTGTCCATCTCGCAAAAGTTCGCGATGAATTGCTGCAGTTATTTGTGCATCGTCTGCAGGGCCGACATAGGTAAGGATTGGATGGCGCTCTTCCGGTGGCGTCGTAATCGTGGACATCTCACGAATTCCTGTAATCGCCATCTCCAGTGTTCGAGGGATAGGCGTTGCCGACATAGCTAATACATCGACACTGGTGCGCAATTTTTTCAGTGATTCTTTCTGTTCAACTCCAAATCGCTGTTCTTCATCAACAATGACGAGTCCCAAATCTTTGAAGCGAACATCGGCTGAAAGGATTCGGTGAGTGCCAACGACGACATCGATTCCACCTTTCTCAAGTTCGCTCAAAATCTCTTTGCTCTCTTTTGCTGAATTGAAGCGAGATAAGCCGCCCACTCTTATTGGAAAGCCCGCATAACGTTCTGCAAAAGTCTTTGAATGTTGTTGAACCAGAAGTGTTGTTGGAACTAGCACGGCTACTTGTTTGCCATCTTGCACCGCCTTGAAAGCTGCGCGAATAGCTATCTCAGTTTTTCCATAACCCACATCCCCACAAATGATTCGATCCATTGGATATGGACGCTCCATATCTGCTTTAACTTCATTGATTGATGAGAGTTGATCTGGTGTTTCAATATAAGAAAACGAATCTTCGAGTTCACGCTGCCACGGAGTATCGGGTGAGAATGCAAAACCTGGTGAGCTTGTGCGGGCTGCATATAGTCTGATGAGTTCGCCTGCAATCTGTCGTACGGCTTTGCGAGCACGCCCCTTTGCCTTTTGCCATTCACCACTACCGATGCGGTGCACTGTTGGTGATTCACCGCCCACATATTTACTTACCTGTTCTAGGGAATCTGTGGGAACAAATATTCGATCTCCGGGTTGTCCGCGTTTTGCAGATGCATATTCAATAACTAAGTATTCTCGAGTAATTCCTGCAACTGTTCTTTCGAGCAGTTCTATATACCTACCGATTCCATGTTGTTCATGAACAATAAAATCACCTGCTTTGAGTTCTAGGGGATCAATGCTCTGCTTTCGCTTTGATGGAAGTCTCTCTCCATCTTTAATGCTGCCTTTACTGCCAGTTAGATCTCGCTCAGTCATTATGAAAAGATTTTCACCGCTCATTGCAAAGCCATGTGTGAGCGACGTCGTTGTTAGGTGAATCGAACCTCGTGTTGGAATTGCATCTAATTTTTCAACGATATAGACAGGTAGGTCAGCGCCTCTAAAGATGCCTGCATATCGCTCAACCATTCCGTGACCGTGTGTTGCAAATACAACACAACTTCCTGCCTCAAGTGCACTCGATAACTCGGCAATTGCGCGCTCAATATCTCCTCGAAGTGGATCAATTGGATTGCAATCAAGAAAGGTTGTGTTGGCATCTAAATCATTTCCAAATGGGTTGAGGCTTTGTATTTCTAAGCCTGTGCGTGAAATGTTTTCAGCTAAATCTTCCCAGGACATATATGTCTTAGAACCATCATGGATTGGAACGTTGCCGCCATACGATGCGTTAGACCACGATGCTGCAAGAAATTCATCGTTAGTCGCAATGAGATCTGCAGCTCGTGACTTTATCCGCTCAAAATCAATGTAAATAATTTGTGTGCCCTGAGGCATTTTTTCAACAAGTGAGGAAGTTTCATCGACTAGTAGCGGGATGAGAGACTCCATTCCTTCAGGAGTCATACCTTCGCTGATTTTTACTAATAGCTCTTGAGCCGCTGGGTATTTTTCAGCGATATCTTGTGCACACTTCTTTATTGATTCTGTGAGTAAAAGTTCGCGGCAGGGAAATATTTCAACAGGCCCAACAACAGCCTTAAAGGTTCGCTGATCTGCAACTTCAAAATAACTAATATCTTCGATTTCATCACCAAAGAAGTCGATACGAATTGGATGATTACTTAGGGGCAAGAAGAGATCAACAATGCCTCCACGTACTGCAAATTCACCACGGCGTTCTACTAAATCTGTTCGAGAATATGAAAGATCTGACAGATGTCTCACCAATTCTTCAAGTGATCTTTCTTGCCCAATTTCTAGTGAAACTAATTCGCGATCGGTGAGATCTTTGATAATGCGATGAATCATGCCTCGTACAGGTGTAATAACAATGGGATGTGCGCTCATCTTTGTTGTGTTTGCAAGTGCGTAGAGAGTACGAACACGTTGAGCAACAGTGTCACTACGAGGACTCAATTTTTCGTGAGGCAGAGTTTCCCATGCTGGAAATTCCAAAACATTTGGGTGCAGATCACGTAATTCACTTGCTAGATCTTCAGCACTTCGACTCGAGCTCGTAACAAGTAGAACTGGTGCATTCTTTGCGCGCAGTGCCACGAGGAATGGATAAATCGCTGATGGCGCAACAATCGTTGCATTCTCATTGAGTTGATTATTCACATATTGAGATTGGGCAAGGTGTGCGAGTATGCCGCGCATTTTTATTGCTCCAATCTCGTCGTGAAACGACTTAATGCCCCAACTCCGCGAATGGGAGGGGGCTAACGATGGCAATTCTATTGGCGTAGTGAGAAGAGCGCTAAACCTGTCATTATTACGCCATGGAGAGCATGGGCGATCGCGCCATTACTGGATCAGTATCCGCATCCGATGATGCAGGATTACGCAGCGATGTCCGCCGTCTTGGCGATCTTCTAGGTGAAACTCTTGTTAGACAAGAAGGACCAGAACTTTTAGCACTCGTTGAAGCGGTGCGAAAAGCAGGGCGTGAAGGTGGCGGTGCAGATTTATTAGCATCGTTATCTGTTGAAGATTCTGTTCAACTAGTGCGCGCATTTAGTACATATTTTCATTTAGCAAATGTTGCCGAACAAGTTCACCGCTCACGCGTTTTAGCAGATGCCCGCTCTGAGGGTGGCTCATGGCTAACTCGGGCAGTAAATAGAATTATCACTGCGCAACAAGAACAAACACCTGGTCACGAACTAACTCGTAGCGATATTGAACAATGGGTTGGCGAACTTATGGTTCGCCCAGTATTTACTGCTCACCCAACTGAGGCCGCGCGTCGCTCTATTCTCAATAAATTAGGACGAGTCGCTGATCTATTGGATCAAGGAAAAGATCCAAATCAAAGTGATCGCCTTGCAGAAACTATCGACCTTTTGTGGCAAACAGATGAACTTCGACTAGATAGACCAGAACCACTTGATGAAGCGATGAATGCTCTTTATTACTTGGATGATTTATTCCGCCAGACTGTTCCAGAAGTTCTCAATGATTTTGCGCGTGAGATGAAGCGCCTTGATATTGAAATTCCAGTAACAGCTCGCCCACTCTCATTCGGTAGCTGGATCGGTGGAGACCGCGATGGAAATCCAAATGTGACAGCGCAAGTAACGCGCGATGCCATGGTGCTACAAGTTGGTCATGCAATTCGAGTAACGATTGCTGCAATGGATCAATTACGACAAATGCTCTCTGTTTCGACGAAAATTACTGGTGCAACGCCAGAGCTCAGCGCATCAGTTGCAGACGATCTCAAACATATTCCAGAATTCGAATCACGTTTCAAGCGCCTCAATGTTGAAGAGCCGTATCGTTTGAAGGCAACAGCAATCGTGCATCGCTTAGCAATGACTCGCGATCGCCATGCACAAGGTGGGCCACATGTTCCACATCGCGACTACAACGATATGAATGAATTACTCGCTGACCTGACTTTGATGCGTGATTCATTATTTGCCCATAAAGGCGAAATGATTGCTACAGGTCTTTTAGAGCGCACAATCCGCACTATTGCAGCCTTTGGACTCACACATGCAACCATGGATGTTCGCGAACATTCCGATGCACATCATCACTTACTTGCCCAAGCACTCGGCGATAGTGCATACGCAAATCGCTCACACGATGAGCGCTTCGAGATTCTTACTGGCGTGCTTCAAAAAGGAAGTTCACTCAACGTAAAGTCTTTAGATGAAAACGCCCAAAAGACTTTAGATACATTTATAGCAATCGCAGATCTCATAAGTACCTTTGGTACTCAGGCAATAGAGACATACATAGTTTCAATGACAAAGGGTGCAGATGATCTCATTGCTGCAGTCGTCATTGCTCAACAAGCCGGCCTTGTCGATATCGCAGCAAAGAAAGCAACTATCGGCTTTGCACCGCTTCTTGAAACAGTTGCAGAGCTTCGCGCATCGGGTGAGATTCTAGAAAAACTACTTTCTAATCCAACTTATCGCGCCTTAGTAGCACTTCGTGGCGATCTACAAGAAGTAATGCTTGGTTACAGTGATTCCAATAAAGATGCAGGAATCGCAACAAGCCAATGGGAAATTCATAGAGCGCAGAGAAAACTGCGCGATGTTGCAATGAAATATGGAGTAACACTTCGTTTATTCCATGGACGCGGTGGATCTGTTGGACGCGGTGGCGGTCCAACATATGAAGCACTCATCGCACTTCCTTGGGGCTCAGTTGATGGTCAAATAAAGATGACTGAACAGGGCGAAGTTATTAGCGATAAATATTCACTGCCAGCACTTGCTCGTGAGAATGTTGAACTCACACTGGCTGCAGCTCTTGAAGCAACCGTTCTCAACCGTGCACCACGACAAGCTCCGCAAGATTTAGCTCAGTGGAATGATTGCATGCAACTCATCAGTGATAGTTCGTTCAAACAATATCGCTCACTCGTGGAACACCCAGATCTGCCTGCATATTTCTATGCATCCACTCCAGTTGAGCAACTAGGAAATCTTTTCTTAGGTTCGCGTCCATCGCGCAGACCAGATGCAACTAGTGGTCTTGGTAGTTTGCGTGCGATTCCATGGGTATTTGGATGGACCCAATCACGCCAGATCGTTCCTGGTTGGTTTGGAGTTGGAACTGGGCTCAAAGCCGCTCGCGAAGCAGGTAATACGCAAGTTCTTACAACAATGCTCAAAGAGTGGCACTTCTTCAATACATTTATTAGCAATGTTGAGATGACACTTGCTAAGACTGACCTAGCCCTTGCTAAGCGCTATGTTGAAACACTTGTTCCTAAAGAACTTCAACATTTCCTCACAATTATTGAAGAAGAATTCGCGCTGACTGTCTCTGAAATATTGCTACTGACAAAGAAGACATCTTTACTTGGAGATCAACCAATTCTGGCGAGAACTCTTCAGGTTCGTGATGCCTATTTGTCGCCAATACATTTACTTCAAATCAACTTACTCAAGCGTGTGCGTGATGTTGGGGGAACCCCTGAGTCAGTATTGAATAGAGCACTGTTACTTACTATCAATGGTGTTGCAGCGGGCCTTAGAAATACAGGTTGATTTTAGGAATTGAACTTAGTTTGAGTTTTCTCTAGACCTTGTGTGATGAGGAATTCGACAACATCTGCGCCGCGATCTAAGAACTCCCCTAAATCTTTCTTCTCTTCTTTACTAAATTGTTTGAGTACAAAATCAGCAGGATCTTGCTGTCCCATGGGGCGACCAATACCTAATCGAACTCGGTAATACTCTGCTGTTCCAAATGAGGATGTCAGAGATTTCAAACCATTATGGCCGTTATCGCCTCCAGCAATTTTGCTTCTAATTGCCGCATAACCAATATCTAATTCATCGTGGAGAACGATGATCTTTGCGGGTTCAATAGAGTAAAAAGAGGCAACCGCTTTTATAGGTCCGCCACTTTCATTCATATAACTATGTGACTTTGCCAAAATAATTGAGTGCGTATCAGCGCCGACGCCTAACTTATAGGCGGCAACATCAGTGCGTGATTTATGAGATGAGAATTTGAGGCTATGGCGCTTTGCGAGTTCATCAATGACCATCTGCCCGACATTGTGTCGAGTAGCGACATATTGATCCCCGGGATTACCGAGTCCTACAACTAACCACGTCATGGGTTAAGAGTAAGTGTTACGCGTCCTTCTTCTCTGCATCTGCAGCAGGAGCGGCAGCAGCATCTGCAGCAGGAGCAACAACAGCAACTTCTTCAACTGCAGTTGAACGCTCAGAGAGGTGAACAACAATCATCTTTGGATCAGAGATAAGTTCTACACCGGCAGGAAGTTTTACATCTCCTGCATAGAGTGAGAGACCAGCTGCAAGACCAGTGAGGTCAAGTTCAAAGAAGCTTGGAATAGAAGTTGCTTCTGTCTCAACTTCAATTGTGTGGTTGACGTGCTCAAGAATTCCATCGCGATCGTGCTCTCCAGAAGTATGAACTGGAACAGAAACTGTAACTTTTTCACCACGACGAACAATGACGAGGTCAATGTGATCGATAGTTAGTTTGATTGGGTGGCGAACGATTGACTTAGGAAGTGTCAGTTCAGTTTTTCCATCTACAACAATGTCGAGCAAAACGTTTGATGTCTTGAGTGCAACGCCGAGTTCGCGTGCAGGAAGATTGATATGTGCTGGCTTCTCACCATGACCGTAGATAACAGCAGGAACCTGGCCTTCGCGACGTGCGCGACGTGATGCACCCTTACCAAATTCGGTACGACGTACACCGTTGATTGAAATCTCAGCCATTTTTTATTCTCCTGTTGTTGTAGTGAAGTCCCAGCAGGAGTTGAACCCACACCGTCGATTACGGATGAAAAAAACCCTCGCCGGAACGTGGCAAACCATACCGAAAGGGCTAGCTAAGCCGCAAATCCATGCTCAATTAGGAGTGCAAATAAGAAAGCGGCCAACGCAGTGAACGTAAAACGCAGAGTGAACGAAGTTGGGCCGCGACTTATATTGCTTACGAATGACCGTCGAAGAGGCTTGTAACTGAGCCATCTTCGAAGACTTCGCGAATTGCTCGCGCAAGAAGCGGAGCAATCGATAGAACTGTAAGGCCATCAAAATGTTGATCTTCAGCAATTGGCAAAGTATTGGTAATAACAACTTCACTAGCGCGGCAGTTCTTCAGGCGCTCAACTGCAGGCCCTGATAAAACTGCATGAGTTGCAGCAACAATTACTTCTGTTGCACCTGCTTCAAAGAGCGCGTCTACTGCCTTTGTAATAGTTCCTGCAGTATCAATCATGTCATCGATAACTACGCATGTTTGGCCAACAACATCACCAACGACGCGACCAACAACAGATTCATTTGGAATGCGTGGATCGCGTGTTTTATGGATAAATGCAATTGGGCAACCGCCGAGTAAATCTGACCAACGCTCTGCAACGCGTACTCGACCAGAATCTGGTGAAACGATTGTTAGACGTGAGCGATCCACTTTGCTGCCGACATAATTAGCAAGCATTGGTAGTGCGAAGAGATGATCTACAGGACCATCGAAGAAACCTTGAATCTGTGAAGTGTGTAAGTCAACAACCATCAAACGATCTGCGCCAGCGGTCTTGAAAAGATCTGCCATCAATCGCGCAGAGATTGGCTCGCGTCCGCGATGCTTCTTATCTTGACGTGCATAACCATAGAACGGTGCAACAACTGTGATGCGCTTTGCTGATGCGCGCTTGAGTGCATCGACCATGATGAGTTGTTCCATGATCTGCTTATTTACTGGAGCTGAATGACTTTGGAGAACGAATGCATCGCAACCGCGAACACTTTCTTCGAAGCGAACAAATATTTCACCATTAGCAAAGTCATATGCCGACGTTGGTGTGAGTGGAATGCCTAACTCTGTTGCTACTTCATCTGCTAACTCTGGAAATCCTCGACCTGTAAAGAGTCGTAGTCGCTTCTCGGAGGCGAGTCGGATTTCGCTCATGGGAGTTAGCCTTTCTTCTCGCTCTTTGCTGCAGCCTCTGCAGACTTTGTTCCTGCGCGCTTACGCAAGACCCAGCCTAAGACATTTCGTTGGCGTGATCTGCCAACTCCCATCGCGCCTGCAGGAACATCTTCAGTGATAACTGATCCAGCAGCTGTATATGCACCATCTCCTACTGATATTGGTGCGACCAACATTGAATCACTTCCGATTCGAACGTGGTCTCCAACAGTTGTGCGATGTTTATCTACGCCATCGTAATTGACGAAGATTGTTGCAGCGCCGATATTTGTGCCGACGCCGATAGTGGCATCGCCCACATATGAAAGATGGGGAACTTTTGAACCCTCGCCAAGAGTTGAATTCTTCATTTCAACAAAAGC
>CAIZPZ010000011.1:0-7289 GCA_903934975.1 uncultured Actinomycetes bacterium
GGCCCATCATGAAGAGGCACAAGTCTCTGCTCACTTACTCGCTTCAATTCCTCATGGAACATATGTTGAGTATTTCCACCCAGATCGCGATCCAATCTGGCATAACTTGTTGGCTAACCGCCCTGCTCTCAAGGATGGTCATATCCAACTCAACGATAATCCTGGTCTTGGCTGGGAACTCGATCGTGATTACATCAATAAATACCGAATCTCGGAGCGTTTCACAGAGGCTAAATAGGCCTACTTTTTGAACGTGTTCAGCGATAACACTTTCGTTACAAAGGCACTCTTCTATTGACTAATAGGTCGAAATTGGAAACGATTCCTACTCCAATGGCCTACGGGGGAGCCCCCTTCTTCGTACGCCACGACAGCTAGTTCATGAAAGGTATCGGTCGACTATGAAGGTTGTTTCTAGTTCAAAAGCTCGCCTTGGCGTTGTTGCTGCTTTGGCGATCTCAGCACTTATTACAATTCAAATCGTTCCAGCATCTGCAGGCGGCGTTGATTTCCGCAAGGCAGTTCCAGGAAGCGGTAAAGGAATCACAATCGGTCTTATTGGTCTTGATGACTCAATCGGATTCGGAAAAGATGTACACGATTCAATCGCACGCGAAGCAAAGAAAGCTGGCGCAAAGTTTGTATTTTGCGATGGCAAGCTAAAGGGTGACGTTGCACTTGCTTGTGCAAAGACATTCAAGTTGAAGAAGGTTCAGGGATATTTGAACTTCAACGCAGATGCTGCTGCTTCAGCTGCTATTTGTAAGGCTGGTCCACAAGTTCCAGTTATTGCAATTGATATCGAACAAGATCCTTGCCAGAGCGCATTCATGGGTGCAGACAATGCAAACGCGGGCGCATCAACAGGTAAGGCAATCGGTAATTACTTCAAGAAGAACTTCAACTGCGAATATGACGCATTTATCTCACTAGAAGATTATGGTGTTGGTATTGCTAACGAACTTCGTATGGGTGGATACCGTGATGGTTTCGCATCTGTATGTGGTGCTATCCCTGCAGCTAAGTTGAAGAAGTACGATGCTGGACGTTTGGACAAAGCTCTTGAAGTTATGCCAGATGCTCTAACAACACTTCCAGGAAAGAACAAGATCATCGTCGTTGCAATCAACGATCAAGGTATCCAGGGTGCATTCTCAGCAGCTAAGGCTGTTGGTCGCGAAAAGGATATTTGGGCTGGTTCACAAGGTGCAGAAAAGACCGTTTGGTGCGATATCAAGACAAACGATCACTGGCTTGGTGCAACTGCATACTTCCCAGAGCGTTACGGCGAGATCGGTGTTCCATACCTAATCGATCTCATCAAGGGAAAGAAAGTTCCATTCCAGCTAAAGATCAAGCACGTAGCGATCAATGGAACTAATATCGATAAGAACTTCAAGGTAACTGGTTGCTAATAAGCTTCCAATCCTAGAACGACTTATTTGATCATTTCTGTTAGTACTAAAGGAAAGGTAATGAAACTGCATGAATGTTGATTTAGCGCATTTGAAAGATATTCGTAAATCCTTTAACGGGGTTGAAGTTCTTCATGGCGTTGATCTCACGTTAGCTCCGGGGGAAGTGCTTGCACTCCTCGGAGAAAACGGAGCAGGTAAATCAACTCTCGTAAAAATTCTTGCAGGAGATATTCCACCTACTAGCGGCTCGATCACTATTGCGGATACTGAGTTGGCGCGGCTTGATGTTTATCAGGCCCGCCAACTCGGTGTACGTATGATTTTCCAAGAACTAAACGATGCTCCAACATTGAGTGTCGCTGAAAATATTTTCTTAGGCCAATGGCCAGGTAGTAAAGGTTTTGTTGCATGGGGCGATATGCGCGAGAAGGCTCGCGAAATTCTCAAGCGCCTAGAAGTAGATATTGATGTTGATGCACAAGCGGGATCACTTCGTGTTGGTGAGCGACAGATTCTAGAAATTGCACGAGCGCTAACACAGAATGCAAAGGTATTAGTCTTAGATGAACCAACAGCAGCTCTCTCTAATACAGAGGTCGAGCGCTTATTTATTGTTATGGATCAATTGAAGAAGCAAGGCGTTGGAATGATTTACATTACCCATCGCCTTGATGAAGTTTCACGCGTGGCAGATCGAGTACAAGTTTTGCGCGACGGCAATTCTGTATTGACTGTAGATGCAAAAGGCGCACAGCGCGATGTATTGGTAACAGCAATGCTTGGCCACGAAGCGCTGAAAAATGCTCGCCCAGCGCCTGTATCTACAACTGGAAATGGGCTAGAGATAACGAATTTGAGTAGCGGTGATGATTTCACTGATGTTTCAATGACTATCAATGCTGGCGAAGTTGTTTGTCTCTTTGGAAAAATCGGTTCTGGTTCATCAGAAGTTTTGGAATCCATTTATGGACTTCGCCCGGTGACAGGTGGATCCATTCAAATATTTGGTAAAAAATTCACACCAAAGAGCCCACAAGAGTCATCTTCGAGTGGAATTGGATATCTGCCCGCAGATCGCCAGCGTTTAGGTTCATTTGGTTCTCGCTCGGTTGCCGAAAATCTTGCTGTTGCATCATGGAAGGCAATGTCACGACTTGGTTTCGTTGATGCAGGAAATGAAGTAAAGGCATTTAGTCGCTGGTCTGATGCTCTAAAAATTAGTGCACGTCGTGGACCGACTCAAGAAATCGCAACGCTATCTGGTGGAAACCAACAAAAAGTTCTCCTCGGCCGCTGGTTTGAAGCAAAGGTTCAGGTGCTATTACTTGTTGAGCCAACTCGAGGTGTAGATGTTGGTGCGCGCCGAGATATTTACGACATTATTCGCCGCCAAGCAAAAGAGAGCGGTATGGCTGTTCTTGTTGCGACATCAGATTATGAAGAAGTAGTACTCCTTGCAGATCGTGCACTTGTTATGTCTCGAGGAAAAATAGTTTCAGAATTCACCGGAAATTCCGTTGAAGCAACTTCTCTTATATCGGCAGCTAGTTAGGGGTAATGGGTTCATGTCTAAAACAACAGAGGTAGAAAAAGATAAGAAGCGCTCAATTCCAGCTTCTGCGCCATTGATGGTCTTTTTCGTCGGTCTCTTTACATATTTCTCTGTGGCAAGCGAATATTTCTTTGATATCGAAAATTTTCGCAATATCGCAGTAGCCCTTGCAGTAACTGGCATTGTCTGTATTCCTGGAACACTTCTGATGATTGCAGGACAGGTTGATCTCTCTGTTGGTTCTGCTGCTGCGGTTTCAGGAATGATCATGGCGAATATGGTCAATAAGCACAGCATTGCCGTTGGACTCATCACGGCACTCGTTTTTGGGTTAACTCTTGGAATTATCAACGGATTTCTAGTTACCGTTATTGGCGTCAACTCCCTTATTACAACCTTGGGTGGTTTAGCTACTCTTTATGGAATTGCATTGCTTATTGGTAATGGTCAAACAGTGATGATGCGTAACTTTGAATGGCTTGGAACAGCGCAACCATGGGGAGTTCCACTTCCTGTGGTGATCTTTACTGTTCTTGCGATTATGGGAGCAATATCTCTTCGTAAATCAACGTATGGCCGTTCTTTATATGCAATTGGCTCAAATCCAAATGCTGCACGCGTTGTGGGTATTCGCTCCAATCGTTTGCTCTTTATTACATTCGTTCTTTCATCAGTCGGCGCAGCGCTTGCAGGTGCCGTGCTTTGTTCACAACTATCGGCTGCAGATCCAAATGCTGCACGTGGTTTGGAACTCGAAGTAATTACAGCAATCGTTCTCGGTGGCGCAAGCCTTGCAGGTGGACGCGGTTCAATGTTTGGAACAATCTTGGGACTGTGCACTATCGGTATTCTCAACAATGGTTTGATTTTGCTTGATGTTCCAACATTCTGGCAGCGCGTTGCACAAGGTCTCATGTTGATTATTGCGGTCTCATTCGACTCCTTGCGTCAAAAGCTCAATAACCAAAGGAGTTAGTTGTGACTCTCAATCCCACACCACCAGCACGGTTGGTTCCTGCACGACGTCCAGAAAAATCAATCAAGGTTGGTTTAGTAGCTGGCGGTCTTGGAACATATTGGCCACAGTTTCCTAAGTTACTTCCACAGTTACAGGAATCTGCGCGCTTTGTATCTGCGCGAATTTCCAAGATGGATGTTGAGCTTGTCGATGTAGGTTTTATATCTGACCCGCAAGAAGGCGCAGCAGCGGCAGAGAAGTTGCGTGCAGCTGGTTGCGACATGATCATTATGTATCTCACTACATATATGACATCATCAATGTTTATTCCAATTGCACAACGTGCAAATGCGCCGGTTCTTCTTATTAATTTGCAACCAAGTGAGCAGATGGACCATGCAAACTTTGATACCGGTGCATGGCTTGCATATTGCGGCGCATGTCCGCTGCCAGAAATGGCTAATGCCTTCGAGCGCGCAGGCGTTCCATTTCGTTCAGTCTCTGGTTATTTAGCAGAAGAGCGTGCATGGGTAAAGATTCATAGCTGGATTCAAGCAGCAAAGGTTCGCAGTATTTTGCGTAACTCTCGCCACGGAATCATGGGCCATGTTTATCCAGGAATGCTTGATGTTTCAACAGATATGACAATGGTGACAACTCACTTTGGTGGACACATGGAAGTTCTTGAATTTGATGATCTTCGCGTACGCGCAGAGAAAGTCACTGAGAAAGAGATTGATAAAGTCCTCGATGAAGCACGCTCAATATTTGAAATTGATAAGACTGTTGACGAAGATGATTTCCGTTGGGCAGGACGCGTCGCTGTTGGTCTTCGCCAACTAGTTGATGACTTTGATATCAATAGTCTTGCTTATTACCATCGTGGTCTCGATGGCGAAATTCACGAGCGCCTCGGCGCAGGAATGATTCTAGGTTGTTCACTACTTACAGCTGAAGGCGTTCCAGCAGTTGGCGAATATGAATTGCGCACATCTATTGGAATGTTGATGCTTGATCGTATGGGTGCTGGTGGATCCTTTACAGAATTCCAAGCGCTGAATTTCAATAATGGTGTTGTTGAAATGGGACACGATGGCCCAGCACACCTAGCAATTAGTAATGGCAAACCAATATTGCGTGGCCTTGGTGTATTCCACGGTAAGCGTGGATATGGTGTTTCAGTTGAATTCGATGTTACACACGGTCCAGTAACAGTATTTGGTGTTACGCAACGCAAGAACGGTACATACCAATTCGTTGCATCCGAAGGAAAAGTTGTTGAAGGCCCACGTTTGCGCATCGGAAATACAACATCCCTCGTTGACTTTGGTGTAAATCCAGGCCAATGGTGTGACGATTGGAGTGCGACAGGGGTTCCTCATCACTGGGCACTTGGTATTGGCCATCGCGTCTCTGAATTGCGCTCAATTGCCGAGCTACTAGATATCGAAATGGTAGTAATTTAGTTCCCATGAACTGGCGCAGCGATAGCGGGCTTAGCGGCAAAAGCGTCGTTGTTACAGGTGCTGCTGGCGGAATAGGTAGCGAAGTAGCTATCGCTTTCTCACAAGCAGGAGCCAAAGTTTTAGCTGTTGATATTCCTGGTGCTCCGCTTTCACAATTACTCGCTAAGTTTGAAGGCAGCGGCCACGAAATTATGGAGGCAGATCTCTCTGATCTGAGTTTGCACGCATCAATTTTTGCAAAAGCGCAGAGCATGGCTCCATTTACAGCCCTTGCACATTGCGCTGCAGTCCTACGCCGACGCGCAACCGTTGATGATGTGACCGAGGAAGATTGGGATATTCAGATAGATGTAAATCTGAAGGCAACATTTTTCTTGAATCGCAGTGCGTATCACTCATTTAGAGATGCAAAGACTCCTGGATCAATTGTAAATTTTAGTTCGCAAGGTTGGCAGTCGGGTGGCTTTGGCGGCTCAGTTGTCTACGCAGCAAGTAAAGGTGGAGTGGTTTCAATGACTCGTGGACTTGCACGCTCTTTCGCGCCGAGCAATGTGCGCGTCAATGCAGTTGCACCTGGTGGCGTTGATACAACAATGATGCGCGGAGGGCAAGATGATGCAGCGCTCGCTGCCTTTGTTGCCATGATTCCGATGGGACGCCTCGCACGTCCTGATGAAATGAGCGGCGCAGTACTTTTCTTAGCATCAGATGCATCGAGTTATATGACTGGAACGGTTCTCAACGTTTCCGGTGGACAGTTGATGTACTAAAAAAGAAAAGCCAGTGCGCAAATTCCTGCGCATGCAAGAAAAGAACTAAGAATTACACTTTTACTTGGCGATTTTTTGTAAGCAATAGTTTCAAATAACAGGATCCACAACGGAACTGTTGAGATAATACTTTGTACAACAACAGGGCTTCCATGAGATATTGCATAGGAAGTCAGTACCCAACCCGCTCCCATAAATATGGAGCGAGGGAAAAGCGAGAGATAGTTCTTTACCGTGAAATGCTTTGGGAAAAAAAGTATAAGAAAGAGTGCGGCAGCAATGAGTTGTTGGATGAAAACAACCTGCACCAAAGCCATCCCCGCATGGATTTGAAGGGCTATCAGCGTAGTGACAGCTCCAGTGGTGGTAGCAATAGAGCCAATAAGAAAGAAAGTTGAAAAAGTTGAAACGCCTGCCAAAGAATTTCTAAGGGGTAATAACACGGCCATAACGAGAACCAAAACAACAAGTATCTGTCCAAGAGAAACGCTCGTACCAAGAATAAGGGGTGCGATAACTAAGACAACAGCTGGGCTGAGTGATTGCCCAACCGCTGAGGCAGATGCTGAACTTCGTGTTACTACTAAAAATATAAGGCCCGCACCCAGGGCGGTAAGTGAGCCACCAATACCAATGCGCAACCATGCGATTCCGGAGAGTTGTACCCATTGGGGATCTAATAGCAGAAATGGTGCAGCAACTACAGCATTGAAAAAGAAGAGAACTCCAACACTGTGATAGCCAGGAAGTCTCTGTGTTACAGATTTTGTAAGGAAGAGTCCGGTTGCAATAGAGAGCGCCGCTGCGAGTGCAAAGAGCGAGCTCATAACCCTATGGTCGCACATCTTCTCAAAGAAGCCTTTATTGCTTAGACTCTTACTGTGGGAAATTTTCTAACTCAGGAGTATTTCAATAATCCATATCCAACCTATAAAAAATTTCTCAACGAATCCCCAATTTTTTGGAGCGAAGAACTTTCTGCCTGGATTATTTCTCCCCATGAACTAGTTGAAGCCGGTCTGCACTCATCAACACTCAATGCCGGCGAGCGTATGAGCGCTGCATCCTCACACTTTTCGGATGAAGAGAGAAAACAATATTCAGCCATTTTGCACAACCTCAATA
>CAIZPZ010000012.1:0-2667 GCA_903934975.1 uncultured Actinomycetes bacterium
AATTGATTTTTGATTTGAACAGGACGAATATCAATTCGCTCACACGGTGTTTGCATATTACGACGCCTACCGGATAGGACGACACGAACTAAGTTTTGAGAATCATTTATGAGGGCAGCAGCCTCAGATAACGCTTCGTCTAGCTCAAGTGCCATTGAGCAAACTTAGCAAATTACCGCACTTCCTTTTTCGTGAGGCAAAATTTCTAGAGTCTTCTTTGGAAATGCCTTGGAAAACATTTCAGCAAGCTCGCGCTCTCCATCTCGGTTTACATCATCGATAACAATGATCGCCTTGGTAGATAATCTAGATTCAAACTCTTTGAGCGCTGGTTGGCGAGCTTTAGGATTTTTCGACCCTGGTGGACCGTCGATAACGAGTAAATCAATATTCTTTAGATTTTTCAGTAGGTTTAGGTCATACCAATCTGTACCAGATACATGTGAAGTCAATGGAGCTACTCGTATCTCAACATTTTTTACTCCATGCTCCTTGAGCATATCTCTCGTCTTTTGTGCAAACTCCTCTGAGTGATCAATACTGATTATCTTTGTTCGCCCTTGCGAAGCCTTTGCCATTACAAGTGTTGAGATTCCAGAGCCAAGTTCGACAATTAATTTAGGACGATTCTTACGAACTAAATCCATAAGAGTGAGTAATAGATCGGGCGATGCCGCCCAACTACGAGTAGGCGGCAATGGTGCAGTGAATTTCATGAGTGAGAGCAACTGAGCAAAGTATTCGCCTTGACGGTAGTGCTGCCACATATCTTTACTTGAAGATTTCAAGCTCTTTTCAAGATCCCTGTTTTGCTCAGAGACTTTATTCATCTTGCGATGAATGCCTCGCACAGAGCGCACGACATATATTGATGCCAGAAGTAAAACTAAAGAAAGTGCGGTCTGGAGCAGGCTAAGCATTGAAATATTCTAGCGAGTCATTGGCAATCTGATGTGGATAGCAAGACCGCCTAATGGACTTTTGCGCAATGACAATTCTCCCTTATGTAATGCAACTACTGCGCTCATAATGCTCATGCCTAGTCCACTTCCACCAGTTTCTCGAGATCTAGAACGGTCGAATCTCTGCAGGGAACGGATTCCTTCGCCATAAGCACTTTCGGTCAAACCAGGACCGCCATCTTCAATTACTAAATGAATCTCTTTGCTTTTAGATTTCAAAGTAATTTTCACGGGTGAATCTTTAGGGGTATGTCGATCAATATTCAAGAGTGCATTCTGTATCAAACGTTGAAGATGAACTTGCGACCCTGAATATTCGATAACTTCATCACATATAAATGTGACTGGGTGGGCAGGTGAAATTGCCTTAAAATCATTTACGTGATTGAGAAGCACTTCACTCAAATCAAATAATGAAGGTGTAATTGTCTTTGTTTCACCAAGTTCAGCTAAAAGAAGCAAATCTGTAATCAATGAATCCATCCTTGCGATTTCACTACCTAGTCTTTCAAATGCCCTCTTTTCATCCTCAACAGTAGGTAACTTTTTCAGGGCTAAGAGCTCTGAATATCCTCTTATAACTGTAAGAGGGGTGCGCAATTCATGAGCAGCATCACCTAAAAACTCTTGCATTTTCTGTAGCCGTTCTCTTTCATTACGAACTCTGTTGCGTTTGGAGTTCCAAATAATTATTAGAGAGGCTAGGAAGTTTGCAATAAGAATAAAGGCAAGTAGACGTAATTGATTTGATCGCACTTTACGATCGAGGTCTTGTGTAGAAATCGCAAATAAGAGGAACTCATTTTCGGGTAATTCCATTGCAATAGCACGAATGTGTTGGTTGCCCTGCAAAAATATTGGTGTTGAAAGTGCGCGAGTAAGGTCTTTTGAGCCAACAAATATCTGTGAAATTTGAGTTGCTTCTCGCAGAATTGTTATCTCTGTAGGTTGTGCTATGAATGCAATTGCGATATCTATACTGTTGATTTCTGCTGAAGCTAACGCTTCATCTATTGCATCTTCGGGATTCATGAGTGGTTCTGCAATAACTCGGTTGAGGTTACGGTCAAGAAGATCAAGATCGGCTCGGTATGAGCCCCAAACAGCAAAGCTTCCAATCAAAAAAGAGATGAGTGTTGTAAGAAGGATCGCCCCTACTACCGGCCTGAATCTAATCTTCATGCGCTTTCTTTAGCTTCATTTATCTGAAAACCAACCCCGCGAATCGTCTTGATTCCTTCATAACCGTCACGATGCAGTTTTTTTCTCAGATACGAAATATAAGTATCCACAACAGTACTTTCTGACTCGAAAGTAATCCCCCAGACTTCACTCAAAAGTAGTGCCTTGGAAAGGACTCGGCCTTTCTTCTCCATCAACATCTGCAGTAATCGAAATTCTGTGGGTGATAAATTGATGTCATCTCTTTCAAAAGTAACCTTGTGTAATTCTTCATCAAGTGTTATTGGCCCACATGTGAGAGTACGTGCTACTTCAACGGATTTCTTTGATCTACGAATTATCGCTCTCACTCTCAAGATGAGTTCTTCTAATCCAAAAGGCTTGATCACGTAATCGTCAGCACCAAGTTTTAGACCTCGAGATATATCTTGTTGATCACCTCGAGCGGTAAGCATTAGCACTGGGACTAAATCTTGCGTCGCTCTCAGTCTCTCTACTAATTCAATACCATCCCTCAAAGGCA
>CAIZPZ010000013.1:0-3107 GCA_903934975.1 uncultured Actinomycetes bacterium
TCTAAACATATTGAAAAGTCTTTCGCGCTCTTTCACTGGTGTATCGCCTTTGATTACTGGCACACCTAAGACTTCTGATAAATCATCGAGTTGAGTTATGTATTGCCCAATCACCAATATCTGTTCGCCAGCATGTTTTTTGACCAAAGTCTCTACAACATTTCGCTTTGTGCGAGTTGTTGCGCAGTAGCGATAGCGCTCTTCTGGTTCTGCTGTTGCGTAGAGCAATCTCTCATCTTCAGTGAGATTGACGCGAACTTCAATACATTCAGCAGGTGCGATATATCCCTGTGATTCAATCTCTTTCCAGGGTACGTCATATCGCTTTGGCCCGATGAGTGAGAAAACTTCACCCTCCATGCCATCTTCGCGCACCAATGTTGCTGTCAGTCCTAAGCGACGTCTAGATTGAATATCTGCCGTAAAGCGAAAAATTGGTGCAGGCAATAAGTGCACTTCGTCATAAATTATTAATCCCCAGTCGTGAGTATCAAAGAGATCTAGATGAGCATAAACACCATTCTTTTTCTTTGTCATCACTTGATACGTCGCAATTGTTACGGGACGAATCTCTTTCTTAGCACCTGAGTATTCGCCGATCTCATCTTCTGTAAGAGTTGTGCGCTTGAGAAGTTCCTCGCGCCATTGGCGGGCAGCGACAGTATTAGTTACAAGAATGAGGGTTGTGGCCTTTGCATGAGCCATAGCGGCTGCACCAACAATTGTTTTACCGGCGCCGCAAGGAAGTACAACAACTCCGCTGCCACCATGCCAGAAACCTTCGGCTGCTAGCTCTTGGTACGGGCGAATCTTCCAATCATTTTGTACAAGTGAAATCTCATGTGCTTCACCATCGACGTATCCTGCAAAATCTTCTGCTGGCCAACCAAGACGAAGTAGTGACTGCTTGATTGCACCTCGTTGGTTTGCAAAGACAACAATTGTTTCGGCATCAATACGCGGCCCAAGTAAAGGAGCAATTTTTTTAGCTCTGATTACCTCTTCTAGAACTGCTGTATCTGTTGTTACCAAAATCAAACCGTGGACAGGATCGGCTTCTAAGCGCAATCGTCCGTAGCGAGACATTGTTTCTGCAACATCGACAAGAATTGAGTGCGGAACGGCATATCGTGAGTACTTAATAAGTACATCAATTACTTGTTCGGCATCGTGGCCTGCTGCTCGAGCATTCCATAAGCCTAAATTTGTAAGACGGTACGTGTGAATATGTTCTGGAGATCTCTCAAGTTCGGCAAATGGAGCGATAGATCGACGACATTCCGTACTGAGGGGATGATCAATATCTAAGAGAAGTGTCTTATCGCTTTGAACAATGAGTGGACCATCAGTCATTGAGTAAATCCTTTATGAGTGCGTGTAAGAGTGCACTTCTCTCTTCAAGTCGTGATGTATCTATCCATTCATTTGCTGCGTGCGCTCCGCCACCAATTGCACCTAACCCATCAAGTACTTTTGCTCCCGCTGCAGCTGCGAAGTTTCCATCACTTGCTCCGCCAACAGAGGCGTGACCAAGTGCAGGGATTCCAATACTCTTTGCCGCTTTCTCAGCACGTTCGTAGAGTTCTAGCGTTGCGCTAGTTTCCAAAGGCGGACGGTTGAAACCACCGGTCACAACAATGCTCGCCTCCGAATTCTCGGGTGCGAAAGCTTTGATTGCAGCGTCGAGTCGTTCAAACTCTTTCATTGAAAAAGAACGTATATCAACATCGAGCGTTGCAAGATCTGGAACTGTATTTGTTGTATTTCCACTGCGCAACATTGTTGGAACAACCGTGGTTCCATGTTCTGCGCTTTCAAGTGCCTTGAGTGCTAAAACAATTCGAGCAACTTCAACTGTGGCATTGATTCCCTTTTCAGGCTCTAAGCCTGCATGAGATGCACGACCATGAATATTGATTTGGTACATCGCAGTACCTTTACGTCCTGTTTTTACTTTGCCATCAAGACTTGCCTCTAGAACAAGTACCGCTTGGGCCTTCGAGGAAATTTCTTTTATGAATGCTTTAGAAGTCGCACTCCCTGTTTCTTCATCAGTTGTTGCTACAAGTGCAACGGAGCCTTCAATTCCCTTGAGCGCAAAGAGTGCTTGTATAAATCCGGCTTTCATATCGAAGACCCCAGGTCCACGCGCAACATTTCCTTCAACGCTCCACAGTGGTGAAAAAGAATTATGTGGCCAGACTGTATCTAGATGCGCCAAAAGAATAACTTTTGGTTGCGCCGCTCCCCACCAAAACACAGGGCGCCCTTGAATTTCTTGTATCTGCGCAGGAGTTCCTAGAACTCTCGCAGCAATATCACTTGCTGTTGCTACTACTTTGCGACAAGCAGATAAGTCATCCGTTGGTGATTCGACTTTTACGAGTGTCTCAATCTCTGCAAGCATGGAGTCAATTCTGCCGTATTGGGCATCACTCTGGGGGCTCATAATGGCGCCACACCTGTTATGCGAGGAATTCTGAAGGTTTGGAGTTCGCCAGTAGCGTGATCACGAGCAATCAGTGAACCAGCACTAACTTTGAGTGGGTCAATAATTCGATGTGAAACAGAGCCATTGTTATCGGCATAACCAATTGATAATGATTGGCCCTTCTCAATGTATTGAGTGAGTAAATCTAAAGTTTCATTTGCACTTGTACGCGGTAGTGAACCAAGTACGTTATTTGCAATAGAGCGAAGATGAGATTGGCGATGACTAGATTTTTCACCAGTTCTTAGTGCGCGTATAGCAGCGCCAAGATTCTCTTTCGTCGGAGTTTCGATCTCACCAATCACACGTGGAGGTCGTGGCTTTGTTACAGCGCGGTTAGTGCGCGGCCCGGTGAGCATGATGCCATTTGCAGATTCACCTGCAGGTAGATAACCAGCTTCACGCAATAGTCGCATTGCATCAGTTGCATCATGATCACAGATAAGTACCTCTGGTGCGATTCTTCGTAATGAAAGAACATCTAGCTTCTTATCTGCAATTATTTGAGCGATAAGTGCCGAATCTTCACATCGAATAAATGATGACGTATTTCCAACTCGAAGTTTTCCATGTTTCTTAGCGACATCAGCTATCAAGTACTCGAGTGGCTGTGGCA
>CAIZPZ010000014.1:0-1814 GCA_903934975.1 uncultured Actinomycetes bacterium
ACATAGAAAAGGCGGCGCTCTTCATCAATAGTGGCTTGATCTGCGCCAATAGCGCCATTTTCAAGCGGTAATAAGCCCTCGCTTACACCAATAAGAAATACACGTTCCCATTCCAAACCTTTAGCCGCGTGCAATGTTGCAAGTGTTGTAACAGGCATTGTCGGTGGATTATTTTGTTGAACACGATCTTCTACTTCGCGTAAGTATCCCCGCAATGTTTTTGGCGAGAATCCGCTATCTGCATCAATTTCGCGACCTAAGTGAAGAAGTGCTGCAATTCCATCAATGCTTACACCCGTGAGAAATGGTTGAGCAAGTGTGCGAAGTTCATCGAGCCAATTAACACCCTCTGTTGGGATAACGGAAGCGTTTCGAACAACGCGCAAAAACTCTTTTACATCGGGGCGATCAAAGAAGCGATCACTATTGCGAACTTGATATGGAATCTTGGAAGCATTCATAGCTTTTTCAATTGCATTGAGTTGACTATTGGTGCGCGCTAGAACTGCAATCTCTTGAGCAGGGGTTCCTTCACTCATCAATTGGGTAATGGATGCAACGACGCCAGCCACCTCGGCCGCCTCATCCTTATATGCATTGACCTCTGGTTTATCGCCATGTGAGTTGATTGCAACAAGTTCTTGTCCCATTTCAGCGCTTCGCAAAATGGCATTGGCTGTAAAAACAATTTCAGGGGTGGAGCGATACCCGGTAGTGAGGCGAATAACTTCTGCTTCAGGGAAGCGTTGCGTAAAACTATTGAGGAAAACTGGTGATGCACCAGCAAATGAATAAATAGTCTGGGCGGGATCTCCAACAACGCAAAGTTCTTTTCGGTTACCAAGCCATGCGTTGATAAGGCGTTGCTGCAGTGGAGAAATGTCCTGGTATTCATCTACCGTGAAGAAGCGATACTGATCTTGGACACGTTCGCGAACTTCGCGCTCTTCTTCAATCATGGCAGTTGTAAGTAAGAGAACATCTTCGAAATCCATTGCATGCTCTTGCTTGAGAATGCTCATGTATGAGGCATAAACCTTTGCAATCTGTTCTGCATTGATTCGAGGCTTATTGATGCGCTTTGATGATTCGGCTAAGTAATCACTTGGGCCAATCTCCTGCGTCTTTGCCCATTCAATTTCTGATGAAATATCGCGCAACATATCTCGAGACGTTACTGAGATTGCACTCGATAAATCTGCACGTTTGATTGCTTCACCGAGGAAACCAGACTTGGAAGTAAGTAAATCTGGGGTCCTTCCACCAAATACTTGAGGCCAGAAATAGAGCAATTGTTTGAGCGCTGCAGAGTGAATTGTGCGCGCTGCAACAGATGGAACTCCAAGGGAGCGAAGGCGCATACGCATCTCTCCTGCGGCGCGCGCGGTAAAAGTTAGTGCTAAAACTTTATGTGGATCCATAACGCCAATAGCTGCGCCATATGCAATGCGATGTGTAATTGCGCGTGTTTTTCAAGTACCTGCTCCTGCTATGACGCAAACAGGACCGCGCGTTGCAAGGGCAACTGCGCGTTGTTCATTATCGAGTGCTGCAAGTATTTCTTCGCCGCGAAGATCGCTTTGGCTACTCCCCGTTTCAAAATCTGACATTACGGACGCCAGCTTTCTCCGCCTACTAAATCGCCAAGACTTCTACCTGGTTGCGCGCCATACCAAGATTCAATCATTCGACGAGCAACGCTAATTGATGGTGGAAGTAAGAGCTCACCAGTCTTGATTGCTTCTTTCATTTCATCGCGTGAGAACCAACGTACTTCTGTAATTTCAATTCCATCACCTTTTGCCTCATGTGGC
>CAIZPZ010000015.1:0-1566 GCA_903934975.1 uncultured Actinomycetes bacterium
CACATAACGATCGCGGTACAGGAGTTGCTGCTGCAGAACTTGGTTATTTGGCAGGGGCTGATCGCATCGAAGGAACTCTCTTTGGCAATGGTGAGCGCACAGGAAATGTTTGCCTAGTAACACTGGGTATGAATTTGATGAGCCATGGAATTGATCCAATGATTGATTTCTCAAATATCGATGAGATTCGCAGAACTGTTGAATATGCAAATCAATTACGCGTACCAGAGCGCCATCCATACGGCGGCGACCTAGTGTTTACTGCATTTTCTGGTTCACACCAAGATGCAATCAAAAAGGGATTTGATCACCTCGCAGCCGATGCAAAAGCTGCTGGCAAAGCGGTAGAAGATTTCACATGGGCAGTTCCATATCTTCCAATTGATCCAAAAGATATTGGTCGAACATATGAGGCTGTTATTCGCGTGAACTCTCAATCTGGCAAGGGTGGCGTTGCCTACCTAATGAAGAATGAACACCATTTAGATCTTCCACGTCGCCATCAAATTGAATTTAGTCGCGTAGTTCAGGCGAAGACAGATTCTGAGGGCGGAGAAGTAACAGGTAAAGATCTTTGGGAAATATTTGAAGATGAATATCTGCCAACTGATTCTGCTCCTTGGGGCCGATTTAGATTGAAGGGTTTGTCACAAACATCTGTTCTCAATGAAGATGTTCATCTCACTGTTTCGATTCTTGATCGCGGTGAAAAACACGAACTCACCGGACAGGGCAATGGACCAATTGCTGCTTTCTGTAATATTTTGCAGAGTTATGGCGTCGATGTTCGAGTACTTGATTACTACGAGCACGCACTCTCTTCCGGTGGTGATGCATCAGCTGCGGCATATCTTGAGTGCTCAATTGAGGGCGAAGTTTTCTGGGGCGTTGGAATCGACCCAAATACGACGACTGCATCACTCAAAGCAGTCGTGTCTGCGATAAATCGCGCAATTCGCTAACGCTCGGCACTACCTTTGCCCGTATGACTTTGTATCGGGATGAGGCAATCATTTTGCGCACCCAGAAGTTGGGTGAAGCAGATCGCATCATCACGATGCTCACTCGCGAACATGGTCGAATACGTGGTGTAGCAAAGGGCGTTCGTCGCACTAAATCAAAGTTTGGTGCGCGCCTTGAGCCAGGTAGTCATGTTGATATTCAACTATTTGTTGGAAAAACTTTTCATACCGTTACTCAAGTAGAAGCAATCATGAATTATGGTGAAGCACTTACCGATGATTACCAACGCTGGACAGTGGCTGCAGCCATTATGGAGGCAGCAGAGCGCTTTACTTCTCAAGAACATGAACCTGCGTTGCAAGAATTTCAATTAGTAGTGGGTGGCCTGAAAGTACTTTCTGAAAATAGATACGACCCGCTACTCATCCTTGATGCATTTTTGCTTCGCTCTCTTGCCATTGGTGGTTACGCGCCATCAATGACTATTTGTTCTCGTTGCGAAGCACCTGGTCCGCATCGATACTTCTCATTAGTGGGCGGTGGATCTGTCTGTAATGATTGCAGGCCATCAGCATCGGCAACACCTGCACCAGAAACACTCAC
>CAIZPZ010000016.1:0-5388 GCA_903934975.1 uncultured Actinomycetes bacterium
ATGAGTGTTGTAAGAAGGATCGCCCCTACTACCGGCCTGAATCTAATCTTCATGCGCTTTCTTTAGCTTCATTTATCTGAAAACCAACCCCGCGAATCGTCTTGATTCCTTCATAACCGTCACGATGTAGTTTTTTTCTCAGATACGAAATATAAGTATCTACAACAGTACTTTCTGACTCGAAAGTAATCCCCCAGACTTCACTCAAAAGTAGTGCCTTGGAAAGGACTCGGCCTTTCTTCTCCATCAGCATCTGCAGTAATCGAAATTCTGTGGGTGATAAATTGATTTCATCTCTTTCAAAAGTAACCTTGTGTAATTCTTCATCAAGCGTTATCGGCCCGCATGTGAGAGTACGTTCTACTTCAACGGATTTCTTTGATCTACGAATTATCGCTCTCACTCTCAAGATGAGTTCTTCTAATCCAAAAGGCTTGATCACATAATCGTCAGCACCAAGTTTTAGACCTCGAGATATATCTTGTTGATCACCTCGAGCGGTAAGCATTAGCACTGGGACTAAATCTTGCGTCGCTCTCAGTCTTTCTACTAATTCAAAACCATCCATCAAAGGCATATTAATATCTATGATTATCAAATCTGGTTTATTTGAACGAAGAGCCGTTAGTGCAGACATTCCATTGTCAGCTTCAATAGTTTCAAATCCGGCAATCTTTAGTGTGTCTCGAAGAAGGTCGCGAACACCTGCTTCGTCATCGACAATCATTATTAGATCACTCATGCGGCAACTCTGGCATGAGTTGATGCTAAATCCAATAAATGACAAGCTCCTCGTAAGATTCTCACAGGAAAACCACAATTTTCACCGGGAGTATTGCCTCATAGCCGCAAAGGTTATAAACCATTTGCAATAAGGAGAGCCATGAAAATATCAACAAAGAAGAGTGCGGTAATACTTGCTCTTACCGCTAGTTTCGTCATCGGGAATACATCAGCAGTATTTGCAGCTTCAACTCCAAATCCAAATCGAGTTGCATATGATGCACAAATTGCACTCCACAAGGTTGCTATGGAGAAGCACAGAGCAGATATGAAGTCATTTCATGGTTCAATGAAAGTCCGAAATGAATCTCGTAAGGCAATTAATGCAACTTTCAAAGCAACAGTTGATAAAGCTGTGGCCGAATACAAAGCCGCGATTGCCCTTGCAACTACTGCTGAAGGCAAGAGTGCAGCACTTGCAGCAAGAAAAACTGCTATCGCTGCCGCAAGTGCAGTTCGTGATGCAGCTGTTACTGCGCTAGGTGCACTTCCGGTGAAACCAACAGAGCCAGTGAAGCCAACTCGACCAGAGAAGATGGCACGTGAGCCAAAAGCTCCACGTCCGTCAACATCAGTTTCTCCTTCTGCATAAATAGATCACAACTCATAGGGTGAATAAAACCCCTGGTACCTATGGTGCCAGGGGTTTTTGCTATTACAGGAGAGTGAGAAGTGCAAGCGCCTAAAGAGTAGAAATAATTTCTTGTAACTGCCCCACGTGCGATTTTGTGTGATTGCTTGCAAGAGTTAGTACATCAGCAAGAGTGACCTCACCCTTTTCGGAATGAATTCCTACGCGATTCCAATCTTTTTCATCGACAAGCTTGAGAATGTTTGCTACGACTTTATGTAAACCAATGATGCTAGCAAGGGAATCGTGGGCATCGCGAGCCGAATATTTCAATCGATCTGGATAAACATCTTCGTCGAATGGAACAATCGCTGGTTTGTCTACGGTAAGAATGTGCAGGAATCTCGTTGCAAAATGCATATCGGCATCTGCCATATGGTGAATAACATAGGCAGCTGACCACTCACCTTGCTTAGGGATTCGAGATAAATCATTAGCGCCAATAGATCGAACTACATTCTCAAAATCAGCACAATGTGCCATATAAGTATTTACGAGTTCTTGAGACACAATTCCTCCTACAACACTCAAATAAACGAAAAAGATATCAACTCAGCTGTGCAAGGATAGCGTAATGGAATCCAACACAATATGGTTTGTGACGATTGGCGTGCTAGCAACAGTCATTGCATTTGATCTCTTGCTCGCGATATTGCGCCGCAACAAAGAGACCACACTTCTTGAGGCATCGTTTTGGACTGTCTTTTATGTTGGTGCTGCCATAGTTTTTGGATTCTTTTTACCGATGTGGACGAGTGATCAGGCTCAAAAAGAATTCTTTGCTGGCTGGCTCACTGAATATGCCCTATCGGTCGATAACATATTTGTATTCGTAATTATTTTGAGCCGCCTGAAAGTTGAAAAGACTAAGCAACAGCTCGTATTACTCGTTGGAATCATCTTTGCTCTTGTCTTGCGCGTGGCATTTATCGCAGCAGGAAGTGCGATTATTCAACGATTCACTGGTGCATTCTTCATATTCGGTGCCTTCTTGATTTATACAGCTTATAGATTGCTGGTAGAAGAAAAGGGTGAAGAGGAGTGGAAAGAAGATCGACTTGTTACCATGATGCGAAAGCGCAATCTTTCGACTTTTGCGATCGCTCTGATTTCACTCGGTATAACTGATTTAGTTTTTGCCTTAGATTCTATTCCTGCAATTTTTGGTATTACACGAGATCCATATATTGTTGTTTGCGTCAATATTTTTGCGCTTATGGGTCTGCGTCAACTCTATTTCTTGTTACAAGGACTGCTCTCGCGCCTAGTGTTTTTGTCTAAAGGACTCTCAATTATTCTTGCCTTCATCGGTGTGAAAATGATTTTTGAAGCGCTACACGGAGGTGGAATCCATGAATTTGTAGGAGTTCATATTCCAGAAGTTTCACTTGAGTTTAGTCTTGGAACAATTATCACTGTACTAACTGTCACGACCGTTGCAAGCCTTACTGCCACACGAAAAGATGGAAGTAGTTTTGTCTAAAAAGGAAGCAAGACGACCAATAAAGTAATAGTTGCTGCAAGCGCAGTTGACTTCACCAATATTGTTATTGCAGTTTTGCGATCAGCTGCCTTACTGGCTGCATCCGCTACTCGTGAGATATCACCAAGTTTGCCCATATTGAATGTGCCGGCAAAACCATAGGCCAAACAGAATTTACTTCGTGACTGGACCCAACCAACACTTGCAATCATGAGTGGAAGAAATATTCCAAATCGTGCATTTCTTGGAGCACTCGCCATAAGCAAAGTTACAAAAGATGAAATTGAAATGATTGTGCCAATTATTGCTACAACTTGTCTGCGGCGAATTTCACCTGATCCGATATTGCATGAGCCAGGAATGTATTGAGCTGAACTCACTTAGGCATCTTCGTATTCGTCTTCATCGATCCAAGCCTCAGCTGATGAATCTTCTTGTCCTTCAATCCATGAAAGAAAAGAGCCAACCGCGCGGAAAGCAACAGCGCCAACCATAAAGGCTGCTACTAATCTGCGAATCGCTTTTCCCATGTTCTAAAAATACTCTTATTCTTAGAAAATTTCTCTATATGGAGTCAAGTGCCTTAGTTATGTCGCCCCAGAGATCATCCTTGTTTTCGCATCCAACTGAAAGACGGATGAGATTTTCTGGCACAACATCACTCTCTATCTCCCAGCGACGACGTCGCTCCCATAAGGATTCAACGCCACCCAAGCTAGTTGCATGGGTAATGATCTCCGATGCATCGCATACTCGTTCAGCGCCTTGGGCATCGCCCGCGATTTCAAAAGAAATCATTGCTCCAAAGCCAGGGTAGCGAACCCGAGAAATTCGCTTATCGTTCTTCATCTGTTCTACTAAAAATTTGGCATTGCCCTGTGCTTTTTCAAAACGCATTACGAATGTGCGAATTCCTCGAAGCGCTAACCATGCTTCAAAGGGCCCTGGAATAGCGCCATTGAATTTTCGGACATCTTCAAGACGCTTATACAGAGCAGGATCTGCAATGGAGAGTGAGCCCATGACGACATCACTATGTCCTGCTAAAAACTTCGTCACTGAGTGCATGACAATGTCAGCGCCCATTTCGAGTGGCTTTTGGACAAGTGGTGTTGCAAATGTGTTATCAACTCCAACTCCGATATTCATCTTCTTTGCAGTATTAATTAGCGTCTGAAGATCTGCCACATCTAAACATGGATTTGTTGGCGACTCCAGCCATAGCATTGCTGCACCGTTGAGTGCAGAGATAACTTCCTGTGTCTGGGTTACATCAACAAAGCGAACTTCAAGTCGACCAGATTGATGAAAACTCTTGAGCAATGTCATTACGCCGCTGTAACCCTGATTAGATGCTACAAGAGGTGCGCCAATTGGAAGAATTGCAAAGACTGCACTTATCGCTGCCATACCCGAAGAAAAAGTGAGAGTCTCCCCGCCTTCAAATTCGCTAATTGCAATCTCTAACGCTTTCCATGTTTCATTTCCGTAACGGCCATAACCAAGATCGCTACCCGCTTGGAATGTTGAGTTGAGTGAGATGTCAACGTTCAGGCTTGCACCTGCTTCACTTTTCGGGCGACCTGAGGTAATTGCATACGTCTCGGGATGTAATTTCTTTTCAGAACTCAATTAGAGAGCCTTTCGGATTCGGTGAATTGCTTCGGTAATAATCTCAGAACTTGTTGCAAAATTTAGTCGGACATATTGGGAAGTCTGAGGAGCGTAAAAATGTCCGGAGTTGAAAGCGACTTTGCCTCGTTCGATAAGTGTAGCCCCAGGATCATCGCCCAAATTCAATGCAGTGAGATCGAGCCACGCTAGATAGCCGTTCTGTGGAATGTGATACGTCACGGATGGCAATGTCGTGGCCAATAAATCTTGAATCAGATATCTATTCTGGTTGAGAATTTCAATCACGGAATCGAGCCAAACCCCGCCTTCTTTAAATGCGATGGCGGAGGCATATGCCCCAGGTAGTGATGCTCGGTAGTGAAGAGCGAAAGGAAGGTGTGTCATCTTCTCTTTCATCTCTTCATTTTGAGTAATGATGATTGCGCACTTGAGGCCAGCAATATTCCAACCTTTACTAGCTGCCGTGACGGTAATACATACGCTCTCTGCATCAGGGCCTAATGCAAGCGTTGGTATGAAAACTGAATCTTTGTAAGTCAATGGTGCATGAATCTCATCACTAATAATGATCACGTTATATTTCTTTGCAAGTCCTACGAAGTGAAGTAATTCTTCCTTTGTATAAATGCGGCCCAATGGGTTATGAGGGCTACAAATCATGTGAACCTTTATTCCACTGGCATATGCGCTTTCAATTTCTGGCCAATTGAGTTCCCATGGATTATTAGAGCCTTCATCACTGCCTGTGCGAGTAAATGGGACATCAACTTTTTCCATACCAGTCTCTTCTAACCAGTTATAGAAATTTTGATAGACAGGTGAATTTACAAGGACCTTATCTCCAGGTTTTGCAATA
>CAIZPZ010000017.1:0-3057 GCA_903934975.1 uncultured Actinomycetes bacterium
ATCTCCACGCGTGTTCGCACTGCATCAAGGTCATCTAATGAACCACCGAAACGGCGTCGCTCCGTGAGCACGCTAATGACATTTGCTCCAGATTCTTCATATCTGCTCGCCAAAGCACCTGGATCTTCAATTGCTGCAAGTGCGCCCTTACTTGGGGAAGAGCGCTTCACCTCTGCAATGATTGAAATCTCTGGCCCGGCAAATGCTTTTCCAACATTTCGAACCGCTGGTGCGCTCTCTAGTGCCTCTCGGATTTGAGCAAGCGGCAAACGACGCATTGCCAAATCTTCTCTTACGCCTTCAATGATTGAATCTAGAACGCTCATTTATTCTCATCATTTTCTGTTGGATCTATTCCTTGATCTAAAGAGTTCCATGGCGTCAAAATCTTTACTTTTCTTTCATAGCGCGAAGAAAGTCGAACTCTTTTTCCAATGAGAATAACTATTACTATGACTACAACAAAAGATATTGCTAACGAGATTCCGTTACTCATGATATCGATTTCATTGTATGAGCTGCGCTTACTGCACCTAAAACAGCTGCTGCCTTATTGATACATTCTTGATTTTCAGATTCTGGATCTGAGTCAGCAACAATTCCAGCTCCTGCTTGTACATACGCTTTACCTTCATAAATCAATGCCGTGCGAATTGCAATACACGCATCAATATTTCCAGTGAAATCTATATATCCGATTGCGCCACCGTAGATTCCGCGACGTGTTGGTTCGAGCTCTTCAATAATTTCCATAGCGCGTGGTTTAGGTGCACCAGATAATGTTCCTGCAGGAAATACAGCAAAGAGAGCATCTACTGGAGAAGATTTCTTTGCAAGCTTTCCAGTAACTGTTGAGACAATATGCATCACGTGTGAATATCGCTCGATATGCATAAAGTCCACAACTTCAACTGAACCTGGTTCACAAATACGACCTAAATCATTTCGACCTAAATCAACTAACATCAGATGTTCCGCACGCTCTTTAGGATCTGCCAATAATTCTTCTCCTAAGCGATGATCTTCCTCTGGAATATCAGAGCGCTTACGAGTGCCTGCAATGGGATGAACCATGACCTCTTTGTGATCGCCTCTATTTGTGACTTTCACCAGGGCTTCTGGGCTTGAGCCAACAATGTTTATTCCGCCATTGAATCTAAAGAGATACATATAGGGGCTTGGGTTATGCAGACGTAGCGCTCTGTATACATCTATGGCATCAGCCGTACATGGAGTTGCGAAACGTTGAGAGAGAACAATTTGAAATGCCTCCCCCGCAACAATCTCCTCTTTCGCTTTGAGAATCTTCTCTTTGTACTGCGCACTTGTCATTGTTGTTTCGACATCTGGAACGTTATAGGCATTGATCTCTGAAATTGCAGATGGAATGGATTGTGCAAGCTCTTCTTGCATTCGATCAAGTCTGGCAACTGCAGCGTCATACGCCTCATCGACTCTATCTGTGCTTCCATCCCAATTGATTGCATTTGCAATCAAAATGAGAGTTCCATCAGCGTGATCCATAACGGCAATATCACTAGTGAGCATGAAATTTAATTCTGGAAGTGGTAAATCCTTTTTTGAAAGCGTGAGTAACTTTTCAAGACCTCGCACACTGTCATAGCCCATGTAACCAACGAGTCCACCCGTCAATGTTGGTAAACCTGGAATAACAGGAGATTTCAAATGTTGGGCAGAAAGACGCAACGCCTCTAGTGGGGCCATTCCTGTTGGCGCACCCGCGGGAGGATTACCTTCCCAGAATGCTTTCCCGTCTCGCTCGGTCAGTGTTGCTTGGCTACGAACGCCAATAAATGAGTATCGAGACCATGCGCCACCATGTTCGGCAGATTCGAGCAGGAAAGTGTTTGGTAAATTCTTTGCAAGTTTTCTATAAATGCCAAGTGGCGTTTCGCCATCTGCTAACAATTTTCGAAATACAGGAATTACATTATTTGTACGTGCATGTTCGCGAAATTCTTCGCGATTCATTTTTGTGAACTCATTTCAAGACCTTGGTGAAAACATGTGATTTCACCTGTGTGACACGCAGCGCCAACTTGGGTCACTTGTAACAAAAGTGCATCACCATCGCAATCAAGTGAGATTGAATGAACCTCTTGTGTATGACCAGATGTTGCACCTTTGATCCACAATTCATTGCGACTACGCGACCAATATGTTGCTCGCCCTGTATTGAGGGTTGCAGCAAGTGACTCTTTATTCATATAGGCGAGCATCAATACTTCGTGAGTTTTCGCATCTTGGGCTATAGCTGGGATCAGGGAATCTGCATCTTTGAGTAATGAGTGAATCTGTGCAGAGAGTTCGATGCGCGCCATGGTCAGATTCTGCCTTACTTGGATGCGCTCATGCGAATGGAATATCCCTGGCCATCTAAATAGCGCTTCACATCACCTATTCGATGCACACCAAAGTGAAAGACACTTGCAGCCAATAGAGCATCAGCACCAGCATCAAGGGCGTGTGCAAAATCTTCAAGAGTTCCAGCGCCACCACTTGCAATAAGTGGGACTTTAGAAATAGCACGAACTGCAGTGATCATTCCGATGTCATAGCCTGCTCGAGTTCCATCAGCATCCATCGAATTCAATAAAATTTCGCCAACTCCAAGTGCACAAGCTTTTTCAACCCATGCAAGTGCATCAATATCTGTGCCTTCTCGGCCACCATGGGTTGTAACTTCAAAACCAGATTCAGTTCGAGCACGACGCGCATCAACGGAGAGGACAAGGACTTGTGAGCCAAATCGATCTGCAATCTCTGCAATCAGTTCTGGTCGAACTATTGCTGCTGTATTTATTGATACTTTGTCAGCACCTGCTCGCAAAAGTCGGTCTACGTCGTCAGCGCTTCGGATACCACCTCCAACAGTGAGTGGGATAAATACTTGCTCCGCAGTGCGACGCACAACATCAAGAGTTGTTTCGCGATTGCTACTACTTGCAGAAATATCTAAAAATGTAAGTTCGTCAGCACCCTCCGCGTCATAGAGAGATGCCATTTCAACTGGATCTCCTGCATCAACAAGATTTG
>CAIZPZ010000018.1:0-5013 GCA_903934975.1 uncultured Actinomycetes bacterium
ATTCAAGAAATGGTTCTACCAATCGCACTTAGCGATGGGGATGTAATTGGGCAAGCAAAGACAGGAACTGGAAAAACACTCGCTTTTGGAATTCCACTCATTGAAAAAGTTATTGCGCCACTTGATTCGCAATGGTCTGACTTTGAGAATAAGGGTCTCCCCCAAGTTTTAGTCGTTGTGCCAACTCGCGAACTCTGTGTGCAGGTAACAAAAGATATTGATGAACTAGCCAATAATCGTGGGATTAGAACTCTTGCAGTCTATGGTGGACGAGCATTTGAGCCACAAATTGAAGCCCTTACAAATGGCGTAGAAATTGTTGTAGGAACACCGGGTCGACTCTTAGATTTATATCGTCAGGGTCAACTCAAACTCAAAGAAGTTTCTCGACTAGTACTCGATGAAGCAGATGAAATGCTAGATCTTGGATTTTTACCCGATGTAGAGAAGATATTTACCAGCACTCCAAAGCGTTCACAGACAATGCTTTTTTCGGCCACAATGCCTGGAGATATCATCGCGCTTGCACGTCGCTTCATGAATCAACCAATTCATATTCGCACTCAAGATAATGAAGATGAAGGCGCAGTGGTCTCACGCATTGAACAACATGTCTACCGTGCGCATGCCCTCGATAAGATTGAAATGCTTGCGAGAATTCTCCAAGCTGAAGGACGTGGGCCAACTATTGTATTTTGCCGTACTAAGCGAACATGTCAGAAAACTGCAGATGATCTTTTAGAACGTGGCTTCAAATCTTCAACAATTCATGGCGATCTAGGTCAGAGTGCTCGCGAAAAAGCTCTCTCTGATTTCAAAGCGGGGAAATCCGATGTTCTTGTTGCAACCGATGTTGCTGCACGCGGAATTGATATTGATGGAATTACTCACGTAATCAATTACCAATGTCCCGAAGATGAGAAGACATACGTGCACCGAATTGGTAGAACGGCTCGCGCTGGCGCAGATGGAATCGCAGTCACTTTTGTGGATTGGGATGAACTTGCTCGCTGGAAAATGATTGATGGCGCACTCGCACTTGGTTTACCAGAACCAGAAGAGACATATTCCTCCTCCGAACACTTATTTGAAGTGATGAAAATTCCCGCAGGAACGACTGGGCGAATCAATAAAGCTAAAGCAGTAGTGGCACCTGCTAGAAAAGTAGAAGCCTCTAGAAAAGCTGAGCCTGCGAAAAAGACAGAGGTAGCAAAGAAGAGTGAGCGTGTGCGAACTCGTAATAAGAAATTTAAGAGCGAAGGTTAGATTAGTTCTAGCTTCTCAAGTAAAGAATAAGCAAGTTCGCGATACGCGCCAGCAATCTCGCTTCGATTATTGAGGGTAATAACAGAACTCATTTCACTCTGCGCACCATCAACAAGTTCTGAATCAGGAATCAATGCATCTAGATATTCCATTGAATCATCCCAAGTATTGGCATCACTTCGCATCGCAACCTTGAATCCAAATACTGACTTATAAAGCGATATTTTTCTTACCTGATTGGCACCACGGATTGAATGCAAATTAGGAGTTACTGGAATTAGAATCAAGTCAGATTCATCTATCGCCATCAATAATCTCTGATCAATGGTTGAAGGAGTATCGAGGAGAATCAAGTCGTACTCTTTAGGTAATGCTTTTAGAAATTTACTGAAAATGCCACTTTCATAAAGGCTGGAAAGGCGTGAATCAGAGGGTATGAAGTCGAATCTCTCAGCAACCGTTCTAATCTGAGATTCATTTATTGGTGCACCTTGCAAGAAATCAGTAAGAGTTGTGCGTTCATTCTCTAGCCCGAGCTGGAATGTCAATGAAGTAGATACATCTAAATCTAAGAGTAGAACTTTCTTTCCATACTCCACGCAAGCAACAGCTAATGCATGTGCTGTAGTTGTTTTACCTGTACCGCCTGCAATATTTCCAATTGCAACAACTTTACTCACGCACTCTCCTCAAGGTTCCAGCGAATACGTGCTTTTTTGAAGACCGGTGGTTCAATAATTGCCGAAGGAATAAGAGAAAGAGTTGATCTAGTTGCCTTCAGGGCAATTGATGTCGCAATTTGTGCACCAGGAAGATTCGGCCAACCATAAAGTGTTCGTGCCCATGCTGGAAGTGATGATGCGGCAAGTGTTGCAAGAGTTGCCCAAGCCGGTGCTGCAGGCGTTGCAAAGCGAACCATTTTTGGCATTGGTGGAATAGATAGAAAGAGTGCGGCCCGTTTCGCATCATCAGATGCACTCAGTTCTGGCTTAATATCGTTGAAATAATCTATGAGTTCTTGCATTGAAATTGGAACATCTGCCAATGGAATACCGACTAACTCTGCAAATATGCGCATCTGGTTTATGTAGAGATCTTTCTCTATATCTGATAATTCTAAACCTGAACGCACTGCTGTATCTAAGAATGAATCCACCATGGCCATATGAACCCACAGCAAATGATGTGGGTCATCTAAACCCAATTTTGTATGAATCGCTCGCACGCGTGAGGCCAGTTTATTTGCTTCTTCAACTTCACCGAAAGTTATAGTTGAAACATAATCGCCTGTGCGTTGCAATCTTCCCCAAGCATCGTCTCGAAAATTCGAGTGTGCTGCCACACCCGCCATAGCAACTGGGTGCAATGCCTGCTGTAGTAAAGCGCGAATACCGCCAACTGCCATGGAAGGGTCTGAGTGAATTTTCCAAACAATTGTTGATGGAGAAAATAGGCCTGGATTAATCATGATTACGCGCTTATGAAACCACGAATTGAATCAACAATCATTTGAACTGCAATGGCTGCAAGTAGTAGTCCTGCAATTCGAGCAACAAGTGTTACTCCTGCTTCGCGGATTACACGCAAAATTGTTGTTGAGGAAAGAAGTGCTAACGCAATAACTACATGGACTGCAACTACAGCGACAATGAGACCAATGACGTAGGGGGTCGTTGTTGCCTCTTGAACAAAGAGCATTGTCGCAACTATGGCGCCAGGTCCTGCCAGTAATGGAGTGCCAAGAGGCACGAGTGCAACATTCGCATTTTCAGATTTCGAATTTTCGCTACTACGTCCTGTCAAAAGTTCAAGTGAGATGAGTAAAAGTAAAAGTCCACCTGCACCCTGAAGGGCTTCAATAGAAACATTGAGATAGGAAAGTATCAATCGGCCAAATAGCGCAAAGACTGAAATGACAAGTAGTGAAACTAAGGCAGCTTGGACTGCGAGTTGTCGGCGAACTTTCGCACTTTTATCTGCAACCAAACTAAGAAATATTGGAGTTGCACCTGGTGGATCCATAATTACTAGCAGGGTCACGAAGGATTGAATGGTGAAAGTAATGGCGCTAGCTTGGGCAAGATTCACGCTTTCACCACCCTTCGTTGATCAGATTCTGATTCTAGTCGATGCCATTGTTCTGGGCTCGTCCAATTTTCAGCTAAAGAATTCATCTTTCCTGTACCGTGATAATCACTTGAACCTGTAATTACCAAGTTTTTTTCAATTGCAATCGCACGTAACATTTCACGCTCTGCTGGACTATGGTCTCGGTGATCAACTTCTATGCCATTGAGCCCAGCATCGCAAAGTTCGTCAAAATCTTCACTGACAAGAATTTTTCCACGAAGAGATGCAAATGCATGTGCAATGACAGATACTCCCCCTGCCGCATGAATTGCTCTAATTGCTTCAACAGGAGTTGGTGCTGCGTGTGAAACATAGAATCTAGATTCGTTATTGAGAAGTCCTTGGAACGCTTCATCCCGTGAAGCGATAACTCCATTTCTCACTAGTGCATCTGCTAAATGTGGACGGCCAAGTGTTGCTCCGATTGGCTTTACTGCCTCAACATCTTCGAGAGATATGTTTATTCCTTCAGCACGCATGAGCTCAACCATTTTGCGCATTCGTGGAATTCGTCCATCTCGCGTCTCTTCCAAGAGAACTTGCATCGCTACATTAGTTTCATCGAAGAGAAGTCCGAGCATATGAACGCTTATTCCATCATGTGTGAGACATGAGATTTCAGCGCCGAGCACTAACTCTAAGTCACCGCGCAATGCTTGTCGTGCTTCATTCCAACCCGAAGTTGTATCGTGATCTGTAATTGCTAGGACATTGATTCCTTGCGATAGCGCTTTATTTATTAATTCTCGAGGCGTATCAGTGCCATCACTGCATGTGGTGTGGGTATGTAGATCAATCATTTGCTTGTGCTCGATCAACTCGAGTACGCAATACAACAAGTACGCATCCAATAAGAATAAGAGCAATTCCAGGAATAATTCCAAGTGGTGGTTTTTGGTCAAGCCACCATACGGCCAGAATTGAACTCACTGGAACTTCAAAGAAGACTATGAGCGATACAACCGCAGGAGAGACTCTTTTCAGAGTGGAATTAAACATTGTGTGTCCAAGAATTTGAGCGCCAAGTATGAGTCCAAGAACGATCCACCATTGTTTTGCTGTGAAGTGTAAAATCTCATCACCTGCAATTATTGCCATTGGTAGAGCAGTTATTGCACAAACAAAGTAGCAGATAGTCGTGTACGTGCTTGTTTCAATAGTTCGTAGCGCTTTAGATCCTGCCATCATGTACAGAGCTGAAAGTGCCGCTGAGATTAATGCAGCAATGTCACCCAAGAAACTTCTCAGAGATATCTGTAGATCAATTCCAGAAATAAGTAGTACGCCTGCGAAACTAACAACCATTCCAAACCATGCTCGAGATGGAATATGGCCACCACTGAATTTTACGAAGAGAGCTGCAAAGATTGGTTGGAGCGCAACGATTGCAGTTCCTGCAGCAACCGTTGTCATTCGCATTGCCAAAAAGAATCCATAAAAATGTAGCGCCAGAATGACACCGGCTATTGCCGCCCATTTGATGCCTTCTCGATCACTCTTCAAACGTATATGTCGTATTGCAAATGGAAGGGTAATGAGAGATCCGCCAAGATTTCTCCAAAAAATTAAAGTAAGCACAGGCATAGAACTCATCGCAATAAGGGGGCCTGAGGTTCC
>CAIZPZ010000019.1:0-7499 GCA_903934975.1 uncultured Actinomycetes bacterium
ATCAGTGCAGAACCGTATATTGCGCTGATTTTGAAATTTCTTACAATGAAATAGAGCATAATTCCAAGGCAGGTTACAAAGGATGTAAGCAGTGAGACTCCCCCTATGGCAACCACTTCTCGATATGGTGCATCGGCTTGGCCAAATGCTAAACGCCCCCATGCAAAGCCCTCGAAAGGAAAAATCGATCTGATGTGTTCTAGCAATAGAAAAATCGCTGGAAAGAAAACTATTCGCTTTTTACGCGCCCATGCAAGCGGTAAGAAAAAGAGTGACTCCCCTAAGCAAAGAATGAGCCATGGAATATTGCCCACATAGGTGGAGCTCCACTGCAGAAGAAATGCATTGAAGGTAAAAGCGATGAGAAATGTATGACGAATAGATTTTCTGCCACCATGAAGAATCCATATCCACAGGGATATAGCGAGAGGAGCTAGGTACCAGCGCCCGGTTGGCGCAAAGCTGGCAGATAAGAGCCATCCCGTGAAGATAGAAACTAAAAACATTACCAGCCCAATGCGGCAATCATTTTGTCAACGGAGGCGCCGAGCCCATATTGCTGCTGGAATTTATAGATTTGCGAGAGATCTTTGGGCTTAGATGGCATTGCAATTTCCATTGAAGGAATAGAGACATCTCGTGCGCAATGAACAAGAGTCGGAGCAATCTTTAGATAATCCAAACCCTCGAGTATCTTCTTGCTCAGAGCAGGAGCAAATGGCGAATCACTTGCCTTAGCTTTTGCAATCGCTTCATCAACATTTGCAGCATTATTCGCAATAATCGCAGCGCCTTTCTCGCCGATACCTTTGACTCCGGGTAATCCATCGGATGGATCTCCACGAAAGATTGCGAATAGAGCGTAGCGATCACCGGGAATAAGATATTTCTTTGCCACCCATGAATGATCAACTAAATCGTGTTGTGAGACTCCTTTTGCAAGATATACAACTTTTATATCTTGCTTGTCGTCTACTAACTGAAAAAGATCACGATCTCCGGTAACAATTCGAATTGGCCCCTTTTCACGCACAGCGAATGTTGCCATCACATCATCGGCTTCGTAATCATCTACACCGACCAAAGGAATACCAAAAAGATCTAGTAAATCTAAAAGGATTGGAATTTGCGCAGTAAGAGTTTCAGGCTCTTCCTCCTCCCCCTCAACATCGAGACGGTTTGCTTTGTAATCTGGAAAAAGATCAACGCGCCATGAAGGTCGCCAATCTCCCTCTATGCAAGCAACGATTCGATTTGGTTTATACATTCCGATCAAACGAGATGTCATATCTAAATATCCACGGATTGCATGAACGGGCATTCCATCAGGGGCTGTGAGTGTGTCTGGCATACCGTAGTAAGCGCGATACCAAAGTGAGGCGCTATCTAAGAGCATCAAGGTCATAAGTCCCCCATTAAATATGCAACTACTCCACGATCCAAGCGTTTCACGCCTTCCTTACATTTTTCGCGAAGATTCTCACTTGCTCCACCTATTTGGGTCAAGAGATCAATGAGTTGTTTCGTTGAGCGAACGAAATCGCCAACAGATAAGTCACTGCCTTTGAGGACACTTGATAAGGATTGTCCGTTAGCCCAACGATAAGAAATGGAACAGAAACCAAAGTCGGGTTCCTTTTGAGTCTTTACTCCGAAATCATTTTCTAATTTCTCTAACTCTGCCCAAAGGTGAGCAATCTCGGAGAGAGCGTTTGCAACGTTGATATGTGGAATTTTTGGAGCGAGATTTTCCTGAGATCGAGATTGAAAGATCATCGACGAAGCAACGGAGAGCAGTTCAGGCGCACTCAGATTATCGAGTAAGCCAAGACGAATCGTCTCTGTCAAAAGGAGATCAGATTCTGCGTAAATCTTTGCAAGTATCTTTCCTTGTGGAGAGCTCTTTTCCCCATCAATGTATTTGAGATGTGTCAGGACATCACAAATTTGATCAAAGGTCTTAGCGATCACATGAGTGCGATTTTCGACGCGTTTGGTGAGACCATCATTTTCACGACGCAGTCGATCTGCACGCTCGGCTAAACGAGCATGAGTCTCACGATCACTACAGCCATGGCAACTATGTTCGCGCATTCCCTTTTTCAGGCCCTGCATCTCACTTTCAAGATGAGCCCTCTGCCTATTATCAAAAGTTTTCTTTCCATCGCGCTTAGAAAGTAAAATTTCTATCTCACGAATCTCACGTCGCAAGCGCGCATAATCACTGAAATCACCAAGATGACAGGTTGCATCTTTCATGAGATCAGCCATTGCGACGTTATTCTTTTTTATCTGTCGGGTCAGACCAACAACTGCTCTATCAGCTTGAAATTGCGCAAATGATGATTCCAATGAGCCACGTGCTCGTTCGCGACCAAAGCGCGATATGAGATTTATCGCCATGTTATACGTTGGAGCAAAGGAAGAGCGCAGAGGATAAGTACGTGTAGATGCAAGTCCAGCAGCGGTTGCTGAATCAACTGTTGGAGACCATTGAATAACTGCATTACCTTCAATATCAATACCTCGTCGACCTGCACGACCAGTTAGTTGCGTGTACTCCCCGGGAGTGATGGGAACATGAGCTTCGCCGTTGTATTTCACAAGTTTTTCTAGAACAACAGTGCGGGCCGGCATATTAATACCCAGTGCCAATGTCTCCGTTGCAAAAACTGCCTTTACTAATCCTTTTTGAAATAACTCTTCAACTGCTCCCTTGAAACTCGGTAACAAACCTGCGTGGTGAGCTGCGATACCTCGTTCCAAAGCAGTGAGCCAATCATCGAAGCCCAGAACTACCAGATCCTCTTCAGCCAAATTGAGTGTGTAACGTAGCGCTGTTTCTCTGATGATTGCTCGCTCTTCGGTATTTGTAAGGCGCAATCCTGCTTGCAGGCATTGCTTGACCGCTGCATCGCAGCCAATACGTGAAAAAATGAATGTAATTGCAGGCAGCAGATTCTCACGATTGAGTTTCTCAATAATGTCGGCCCGTGTGAGGCGACCACCCTCTTCGCTAAATCGCTCACGACGGTGTCGAGGAACTCGCACCTTGCGCATAGCTTCACGCTCTAGTTTTAGGATTTCTGCATTTATCTGACCTAGTTGAGAAAAAAGATCTACGAGGCGATTTCCAATCAGTACATGCTGATAGAGAGGAATCGGGCGAATTTCGCTGACAATTACTTCAGTGCTGCCGCGAATTTCGCCTAACCATTCGCCAAACTCTTCCGCATTTGAAACGGTTGCAGAAAGTGAAATTACTTGAACGCTCTCCATCAAATGAATGAGAACTTCTTCCCATACAGCTCCTCGAAATTTATCTGCAAGGTAATGAACTTCATCCATAACGACGCAGCCCAAATTCTTCAACGTTGACGAATTTGCATAGAGCATGTTGCGAAGCACTTCTGTCGTCATGACGAGTATCTCTGCTTCACTATTGATGCTGGTATCTCCAGTGAGAAGACCAACGCGATCTTCACCAAAGCGAGCGACAAATTCTTGATATTTCTGATTTGAAAGAGCTTTGATGGGAGTTGTGTAGAAACACTTCATGGAGCGACGCAGCGCAATGTATGCGGCGAATTCTCCTACGACCGTTTTGCCGGCTCCCGTAGGGGCCGCAACTAGAACTCCCTTGCCATCTTCGACGGCATTACACGCTGCTATCTGGAAGGGATCAAAAGGGAAATCAAAGGTCTCGATGAATTCCGCTGTAATTGCATATTTCTTGCGCGCACTTGCCGCTGCAAACTTTTCGGCTGGAGAGGCTACGGAATCCATGTAGAAAGAGCCCCCATTACGCATTCAGCCGAAATAGGTAGTTGACCTATTCGCTCACCATCTGCGTAAGCAACAGTATCGGCTTCAATACGAACTCTTCTACTTCTATAAACGCTGACTTGCGGATGATTTACATGTTTGCCGCTATATACCGTCGGGAATACTCGAATAAATTCTGGGATAGATACTGGCTTTAGAACCATCACATCAAATAATCCATCCTGGATACTTGCATGAGGACATACCTTCATCCCACCACCGTATGAAGAGCCATTACCAATTGCTATAAGCATCGCCTGCGTTGAGATTGTTTGGTCATCTAATTCAATTTCGTAGTGGGCTGGTTTGAATTTGGGTAACTCAAGTGCAATTGCTGCGTTGTATCTCATCGGTCCCTTGGGCCATTTGAGAATATTCGCCCGCTCATTCACGATTGCATCGAAGCCAGAGGAAAGCACTGCCGCAAACCATTCGCCATCAACAAGCCCTAAATCAACATTGACAGGCTTTGTTTCAAATACGCGTTGTAGATAAGCAGTGATTTCATCTAGTGACCAGCCGAGTGTTCTCACTAAATCATTTCCAGTTCCACCTGGGATAAATGCGATAGGAATATTTGCAGGAACGGCGGATTGAAGAACTAAATGCGCTAGACCATCTCCCCCAACCGAAATGATTCCTTCGATAAGAAGACGATTTTTAGAGATATGTTCTTTGAGTGATTTAGAGAGTGATTGCGCATTTACTCCTGTAACAATTTCGTAATCAATACCTTTACTCGAGCAATAGCCTGCAACTTTTGTCCCCATGGTTGCACCGCGACCCTGACCAGATGTCGGATTGATAGCTATAAGCCACATTATTTAGATTTCTTGCGCACTTTCAATCGGTGCCACACTATCAAGGGCCTTTGACGCTTTTTTACTCCGCCTTTTATCGACCAATAATGCTATGCCGCCAGCCATAAAATAGAGCAGACACAGAGGCACTGCCAATAAAAGCATCGTAATAGGATCGGCAGTGGGTGTGAAGGCGGCTGTAAACAAAACGATGCTGAATACCCATACTCTCCATGGTTTGAGAATAGTTTCACCGCGCAAGAAACCGATGAGATTGAAGGTAACTAGAAACACTGGCAGTTCGAAAGCCAATCCAAAAATCAAGATTATGCGCATCACAAAATCCAGATAGTCATCAAAGCGAATTAGATTTGATAGCGCACTGGGCGTGAAACCGAAAAGAACCTTTATCGCTATAGGTAAAACCAAATATCCAAGAGTTGCCCCAGCTGCGAAAAAAGGTGTTGCTGAAAGAATGAAAAATATAGAGTTTCGTTTTTCTTTACGGTGAAGACCAGGCGCAATGAATGCCCACAGTTGATACAACCACAATGGGCCAGTGACAATGACGCCTGTGAGTAGAGCTACCTTGATTTGCAGATTGAGTGGACCTAGAACTCCATTGATATAGAGGGAACCACAACTGGCATCTCCATTAGCTTGTGCAGCGGATAAATCACAGACTGGCGTTGCGAGTTGGGTAATGATTGGGTTGTAAAAAAACCATCCGAGAATCGCACCCATCGTGATTACTAAAACGGCGCGAAAGAGTCTTTTTCTAAATTCACGTAAATGATCGAGCAGCGGCATACGACCGCTTGAGGTGGCCGCCATAGAAATTACTTCTCGGTGCTGCCCTCTTCGCCGCTCTTCTTTTCATCTTGATTCATCTCTTTGATCTCACTCTTAAAGATTCGCATTGAGCGACCGAGTGAGCGAGCAGAATCTGGAAGACGCTTTGCTCCAAAGAGGACAAGAACGACAATAAGAAGAATCAGAATATGACTTGGCTCTCGTAGAAACATAGTTACCCCTTTGTGATTCGTGCCTTGACGAAATACTACCCCGAAAGCTCGCGCTTATCTAAGGTCGGCCCTACTCCCCCTCGTAAAGGGACAAAAGCGCCTGTGCGCTGGTGGCGATATCAAGCCTTTCAGCCTCTGGTGAGAGTAGTTCAACGGATGCCGCGGCTGAAAAGATCATTCTTCTCATCCATTCTTGAGTAAAGGAAGTAATCTCTTTTTCAATGCCAGGGTGGAGATCCTTGTCATCGCCCTCAAATTCAAAGAGTTCTCTCGCTGCTCGTAAGTGAGAGTGAATCCGAATTCGGTATGCCAACGAAGGACTTTCCAACGTTGCGGAAATTTTCTCAGCTTTCAATTTCTTCTGCGCAGCATTGGCATATTGAATACGATCAAGTCGGAAGGTCCGAAAAGATTGAGCCTGATCACAGTACGCAAAAACATATTCGTGAAATGAATCGTTCTGCCATTCAATTGGCAATATGGTGCGCTCAGAAATTCTGTCGGCATAAAGAGAGTGATATTTGATATCTAAGGAAGCGCCTGAAGAAATCGCTTTTGAAATAGTAGAGCGTACAGATCCATCAATTGCTGGTTCTGCCTTCAACTGCGCTTGCAACCCAATAAGTGTTCGCAAGCGCTGCGATAAAATATCAATCTTTGAAAGCAAATCTTCGCGTTCACTTGAGAGCGCACTGCGAACAAGATCTAGCCCAAGGAGGAGCGCAATGGCTTCTTCTTTGTTGAGTGAACGTGGACTCTCCAACGTTTGTGCATTTCGAATGGTGACGAAGCCAGAATCAAAAGAAAGGTCCATCAACTCAAGTGGTGTATAGCCTGGCAACCCACACATCCATAACGTTGTGAGGTCGGCGCTCATTTCACTCTCAGATACACCAAAATTTTGCGCCAGAGTTGATAGAGCAATCCCTTGATGAGCATGTAAATATGGAACAAGGTCGAGCATGCGCGCGACTCGATTCAGGGGTGATGTCGGATTTTTAGCCATGAAGATCCACTAATTCACGAAGTGCTTCGATGACACCAGTACGCAGGGCATCATTACTAACAACCTTTGCATCTGAGCCATGCCAGAGTACAAGCTTGATCATTCTCTCTACATCTGGAAATGAAATACTTATACGATCCCACTCCCCTTTATCTTCAACGCTTTTTGCCATTCGACGAAGAACGTGCGCTTTGCCTTTACGAATATCTAGTTGCGATGTAACAAGGGCATCGGCGCCACTGAGTTGAGCACCTAAATCAAAGTCTTTCGGAATTTCATAATTCTTACCCTTCGATACGACAGAAATATCTCCATCGATTCGATCGAACCTGAAAATACGTATTCGCTCGCGTTTATGATCGAAACCGACGAGGTACCAATGTCCATTTCGAGTGGCGATTCCATAAGGATCCACAGTTCGTTGCTCGACACTCAATTCTGCAGCTATATAACTAAAAGAAACGGGAACTCGAGAAGTGATAGCCGTTGATAGCGTTTCGAAACTAATATGCGAAGAACTCAGTCGTGGTGTCATTGCAGGAAGTGAGTCGATATCGGAGATGACACCGATTGATGAGAGTCGCAACAGTGCGCTTTGTGCCGCTCCATCAAGGGCTGCACCTCTCCACGCCTCTGCGGCGAGTGAGAGTAAGCCAAGATCTTCACCAGAAATATCATCAAGATTGAGCGCATAACTTTCGGGTCTTATTCGATATCCCGCTTCATCGTCGAAGAGTGGATCGAAGCTTCCAACTTCAATTTCGATACCTAAGTTGCGTAGATCATCTTTATCTCGCTCGAACATTCTCTCCTTTGTTTCAGGAGTGCCCTCATATCCATCGA
>CAIZPZ010000020.1:0-1949 GCA_903934975.1 uncultured Actinomycetes bacterium
ACTGGATCGCTGCTCGGTGCAAATATTGCTGAATTGCCCATTACTAATGGCGAAATTCAAATAAGCGATTTCGAGCCTGACTTTGGTGCTAATGAAGTGGCACCTGATCGCTTTGAATGGTGGAAGAATCGTGTCATGAAGACTGCCGAGCTCTTGGGATGAATTCTTCAACTCAGCTCGCTCGAGTAATTGTGCGCCAAATGATTGAGGCTGGAATAACTGATGCTGTTATTTCACCTGGTTCACGTAACGCCCCACTTTCACTTGCTCTAATCGCTGCTGAAGAAAAGAAATTCATCAGATTACATATTCGAATAGATGAACGCAGTGCTGCTTTTTTTGCTCTTGGTTTGGTCAAATCAACTAAACGCCCTGTACCGATTATTTGCACGAGCGGAACGGCTGTTGCAAATTATCACCCCGCAGTTTTGGAAGCCCACCACACAAATCAGCCTCTATTGGTACTCACTGCAGATCGTCCTGCGATGCTTCGCCGCACAGGTGCAAATCAAACAACAGAGCAAGCAAGAATTTTTGGTAAAGCAGTTCGATATTTTGCTGATGTTGATGGTCCTGTTTTCCCAATGGAACTTCCACTAGATAGCCTGCGACAGGGCCCCGTTCATCTCAATATTCAATTTGATGAACCGCTTTTGCCTGACACAGACAATTCTTGGTTAGACGAAATCAAAATTGCTCCAAAAGATTTCATCAATCGCAAAGGCCCAGGAAAAATTAGAATCAATGAAACTCGTGGCGCACTAGTTATCGGCCACGACAGAGGCGGACTCGCACTGGATGAAGTTCAAGAGTTTGCTAAAAAATTAGGTTGGCCAGTTATTGCCGAAGATCCACTTTCATTTCCCACTGCGATTTCACATGCATCTTTATTTCTAACTTCTACAAAAATTCGTCAATCTCTGATTCCTCAAGCAGTAGTAATCATTGGCCGTACAACACTTTCTCGCTCTATTAATTCCTTTATTGCTTCATCCCCTATTTCTTACGTTATTGATCCTCGAATAGCCACTGTTGATTCAGATAGAACGGCCGATAAACGCTTTATTGCGATTCCAGAATTGGATAAATCCGACGCTGATGAAGCCTGGGTATCAACATGGAAAAAGTTTGGTGAAAGAAGTGCAAAGGTTGTTGCCCAACTTGATGGGTGGAATGAAGCAACTATCGCTCGAGAAATTTCAAAGCTCTTACCTAATGGCTCCTCATTATTTGTCTCGTCATCGCGCCCAATTAGAGATATCGAAGCATTTGCTACTCCTCGCGAGGGGGTAGAAACTTTTGCCAATCGCGGCTTGGCTGGCATTGATGGCAATATTTCTAGTGCCCTTGGCATGGCAATCGCACGCAAGAATTCCTATGCTCTTATTGGAGATTTAGCTTTTCTTCATGACATAACAGGCTTGATCACAGGTGAAAAAACAGATTGTCGATTCCTAGTCATCAATAACGATGGCGGAGGTATCTTTTCGACGCTTCCCCAGAACGGTGCTGCAGGCTTTGAGCGAGTATTTGGAACTCCACATGGTTTGGATCCCGCAGCAATTGCAACATCTATGGGAATTTCGGCAACATCGGTGTCAAGTCATAAGGATTTACAGGCGCAGATCGATAAGCCCGTTTCTGGGATTTCAGTTGTAGTTATTAATACGCCATCGCGTGAATCCAATGGAGAAAATCTAAAAAGAATTCACCAACTGATAGAGGGAATTTAGCTAAGCGCACTCTTCATCGGTGCAAATTTTGCTTGGCTCTCAGCAAGTTCTCGTTCTGGATCTGAACCTGCAACAATTCCGCATCCTGCGAAAAGACGAATCGAATTTCCTTGAATCTGTCCGCAACGCAATGCAATGCCAAGTTCTCCATCACCTGATGCATCAATCCAACCAACAGGTCCGGCATAACGTCCGCGTGCCAAACCTTCAATTTCA
>CAIZPZ010000021.1:0-8196 GCA_903934975.1 uncultured Actinomycetes bacterium
GGGCAAATTTGCAACAAGAACGGTGGGGTTAGAGATAAGAGTTGATATTCCAAGTGCATCTTGATTGATAACGGTGAGTTTTTCTGCTCGCTCGCTATGAATTGCAGCAGTCAACGGTAACTGCTGAGCAAGGCGAGGATCAATTTCGACTGCAACAACAGAGGCTGCTTCTTCCAATAAAGCAAGAGTGAGAGAGCCGAGTCCGGGGCCAATTTCTAGTGCAACATCTGAACTTGTAACACCCGCGATGCGCACAATTTTTTTGCATACATTGGAGTCAATAACAAAATTTTGCCCCAATGCTTTTGCTGGTTTGAGCCCGATTGCCTCCGCTAATTCACGTATCTGCGCTGCGCCAAGTAGCGTCATGAACTTCTCGCAAATGAACCAAATATCCGTTCGCCATTTTCACCTAGTGCATTGGCTAATTCGCCTAGATCTTGATTTCGCTCAGCCGCCATCGCTCGCACGATTGTCGCAATATTTGCAGGTGTATTGAGCGCTCCGCGATGAGGCATAGGTGAGAGAAAAGGAGAATCCGTCTCCACTAATAACTGTTCAATCGGTACAAGCTTTACCGCTTCGCGAAGTGCAGGAGCATTCTTGAATGTCAGAGTGCCGGCAAAGGAGAGAATGTAACCGCGCTCTATGCAGGTTTTTGCCATTACTTCATCACCAGAGAAACAGTGAAAAATAGTTTTCTCTGGGGCGCCAACTTCTAGCAAGATTGAAAGAACATCATCGTGTGAATCACGATCATGAATAACTAGTGCTTTGCCTGTTTTTTTAGCTAATTCAATATGCCACTTGAAAGAATCTTGTTGGACGCTACGCAATTCAGGAGGTGTCCGAAAATAATCTAATCCCGTCTCACCAATTGCGCGAACTCGGGGGTGCTGAGCAAGTGCTTCAATAATTTTCAAGTCTGCCGCTAAATCTTGTACAACTGGTGCTTCGTTAGGGTGAAGTGCAACTGCTGCAAGTACTGCGGTATCCCATTTGGTTGCTGCATCAACGCACCATTGTGATTGCTGCGCCGAATAACCAACTTGAACAATTCGATCAACGCCAACGCTGCGCGCTTCCTCAATTACTTCACCAACTTCTGGGGAATCAGGAGCAGTATTAGTAACAATTTCTAAATGCGCATGTGCATCAATAGTTGCTACGGGAAGTGGCTCAGGAAGTGGTGCTCGAGGGCGATCTATATCTCGATTGTGGCGATCAGCCATAATTCTTAGGCGTTAGTTTCTAAACGTGGAAAGAGAACCGGAGTCTTAGTTACGCGTGCGCCAGATGGTAACTGACCCCATGTGGCTACATCTGAAATCTTTTGTTTCGCAATGGAGCCAAGTTTTTCTTGCGCTCCGAGGCTCTCCCACAATATTTCACACGTTGCTGGCATTACGGGATGTAACAAGACAGCTAAAGCACGTAGGGATTCGGCGGTGTTATACAAAACTTCTTCAAGCTGCTTTTTATTTGCAGGATCTTTCGCCAAAATCCAAGGCTCTTTCTCAGTTACATAGCCATTTACCTTCTTGCAGAATTCCATAATTGAATTGATGCCACCTTGAAAATCAAGTGCACACATTGCTGTATCGGCTTTTTCAACTGTGGCAGCAAGAGCTGATTGCAATGTTTCATCGCCACTTACTGCTGGAAGTATGCCATCGCAGTATTTTTCAATCATTGCAGCTAGGCGTGATGCAAGGTTTCCAAAATCATTAGCAAGTTCAGATGTATAGCGCGCACTCATATCTTCCCAAGAGAAAGAGCCATCGCTACCAAAGGGAATTGCACGCAAGAAGTAATAACGGAATGCATCAACACCAAAGTGGCTAGTGATATCACTTGGCGCAATACCTGTGAGCTTGCTCTTGCTCATCTTTTCACCTGCAACAAGTAGCCAACCATGCGCAAAGACTTTCTTAGGAATATCAATTCCTGCAGCCATCAACATTGCTGGCCAGATAACTGCGTGAAATCGCAAGATATCTTTTCCGACAAGGTGAACATCTGCCGGCCATGTTGCTGCAAATTTCTTTCCACCTTCAGAATCTGGTGCATCTGTTAGTCCCACCGCAGTTGCGTAGTTGAGCAGCGCATCAAACCAAACATAGACAACTTGCTTCTTATCCCAGGGAACGGGAATTCCCCAATCAAATGTAGAGCGAGAAATGGATAAATCAGATACTCCGCCTTCGAGGAAAGATACAACTTCGTTACGAGCGCTCTCTGGTTGACATGCTTCCGGATTTTTCTTGTAATGATCTAAAAGTGGTTGTGCGAAATCAGATAACTTGAAGAACCAATTCTCTTCGTTGACGAGCTCAATTGGTTTGCTATGTATTGGACATAACTTCTCACCATTGGAATCAATGAGATCACCAGGCAATTTGAACTCTTCGCAGCCAACGCAATATGGGCCTTCATACTTACCAGAGTAGATGTGCCCTGAATCTTTGAGTGATTGCAAAAACTTCTGTACACGTTCTGTGTGACGTACCTCAGTGGTGCGAATAAAATCATCATTAGCAATATTGAGCGCTTCCCAATTAGGTTTCCATGCATCTGCAACTAAGCGATCAACCCAATCTTGTGGAGCGACGCCATTGGCATCTGCTGTGCGCATAACTTTTTGGCCATGTTCATCGGTTCCCGTAAGAAACCAAACATTGTCACCTTTTTGGCGGTGCCAGCGAGTAAGAACATCGCCTGCAACCGTTGTGTAGGCATGTCCAATATGGGGAGCATCATTGACGTAATAAATAGGCGTCGTTAGATAGAAGGCCTTCTTATCTGTACTCACGTGCTCATCTTATTCGCATCGACCACTGCGGCATAAACGATTCTCTTGGCTATCGAGAATTCCTCGGCTACTGCAGCAATTGCAGACTTTCTATCCATTCCCGCGCCTTCAAATTCGCGCACTCTGGCCACCATCGCATCTGTTGTTGACTCTTGTGCCCCAAGTTGCGCACCTGCAATTACTAATGTGATTTCACCAAGTATTTCGCGATCACTAGCCCATGCATTGAGCTCTGAAAGTTTTCCTCTTTTTATCTCTTCGTATCGCTTTGTCATTTCGCGACAAATGGCACCCTCTCTTTCACTTCCAAATACTGATTGCGCATCTTTGAGTGAGTCAACAAGTCGGTGAGGTGCTTCGAAGAAAACCATTGTGCGTTCCTCAAATCGCAACTTTTCCAGATGAGCACTTCGTGCTCCAGAATTTCGCGGCAGAAAGCCTTCGAAAGTAAAGCGATCCGTTGGAAGCCCTGATAGAGCAATTGCCATTGTTACCGCGCTTGGCCCAGGAATAACGCTTACCTCAAAGTTTTTTGAAATAGCATCGCGCATAACACGAAAACCTGGATCGCTAATTGTCGGCATTCCCGCATCAGAAACAATTAATACATTTTTTCCATTTGCTAGCGCTTCAAGAATTTCGGCGCTTCGTGCATCTTCATTGCCTTCAAAAAACGAGATGACGCGTCCGGTAAAAGTAACTCCAATATCTGCGCACAAGCGATGAAAGCGACGCGAATCTTCCGCTGCAATGATCTCTGCTGATTCAATAGCCTCGCGCAAACGCGTGCTTGCATCCCCGGGATTTCCTAAGGGGGTTGCCGCCAGAATCAAAGTCATAGGCGCATCCTCTCAGGATTTATCGCCTGTGCGCATACGCTAACGCCATGGTTGCCGCGATTGCTCCGCTTGGGATTGCCCTTCTCTCTCTCATTCTGCGACTTGTAAATCTTGGCCAACCAAAGGGATTTGTTTTTGATGAGGTTTATTACGTCGATGGTGCACGTGATTATTTGGCACATGGCGTAGAAATTGCTGGAAGTAAAGCCGAGTTCGTCGTTCATCCCCCAGTTGGGAAATGGCTCATTGCATCTGGGATACAGATTTTTGGTGACAATGAGTTTGGTTGGAGATTTGCGACTGCAGTTTTTGGGACTTTACTCATTCTTTTATTCGCTCGCATGGTTCACACACTCTTCTATTCACCACTGATTACAGCACTTGCTGCTGCGCTCATGGCAATGGATGGAATGCATTTAGTACATTCTCGAACTGCACTCTTAGATCTATTTCTGACTTTCTTTGTTTTAGCAGCCGTATATTTCTGGCACCGAAATCGACACTGGTTAGCAGGAATTTCTATAGGACTTGCATGCGCGACTAAATGGAGTGCTCTTTATTTTCTCGTTTTAGTAATTCTTATATCTGCCTACAGAATTTTTAGAGATTACCCTCTGAAACAAATGCCTCGCGCAATTGGTCTCAAAGTCATGACATATGTCTTGCTTCCAATTTCAATCTATATTTCGAGTTGGACTGGTTGGTTCGTTAGCAATCGAGGGTGGGACAGGCAATGGTCAACAAATCCATTGAATTCTTTATGGCACTACCACGCAGAGATGCTCGGTTTTCATACTGGGCTCACCGAAAAACATTCATACCAAGCAAATCCTTGGAGTTGGCTTGTTATGGGAAGACCAACATCTTTCTTTTATGCAGCTCCTAAAGGTTGTGGTGAAAAAGAGTGCGCGCAAGAAGTTTTAGCGATGGGAACACCGTTTCTTTGGTGGATTGGAACAATTGCATTAGCTGTAGTTATTGGTTTTTGGTTTCGCTCGCTCGCACTTCGAAAGAATGAACCAGTTCTCAATCTAATTATTATTGGTTTTGCAGCTGGTTATTTACCTTGGTTCTTTCTACAAAAACGTACTGTCTTTACTTTTTATGCAATTATTATCGAGCCATTTCTCATTCTTGCAATCCTCTACTGTGCGCATTTATTCTTGAAAAGAAGCAGTAATAAGAGGATGGCACAAATAGTGATTGCTACATTTACGCTTTCAATCTTTATCTGTTTTATCTACTTTTTACCAGTATTTACCGGCGAAGTAATTACATATGAGGCATGGCGTGCGAAAATGTGGCTGCCTTCGTGGATCTAATAACTAACTATTCGTTGGATGCTTCGCGTAGGCGTTGAACTGCCTCTTCGGCTAATTGTTGGTCAAAGATTTCATCTCTACTAGGAGCAGCCGCTGCGAGAGCTTCTTTGGCAAGTCGTTCTTGCTCTTCGGTCCATGCACCAGGCGTAGTTAGATCGAGAACTCGCTTAGGCGTAATTGCCTTAGGCGCACTCAAATAAGTTGGAGTTGGAATCTGCGTTGGTTGCCAAACATTTCTATTTTCGGCGCTTCCTTTAGGAAGTAAAACAACTCCTGTGAGTTCGCGTTCGGAGAGTGGAATCCAATGTTCGTTATTGCTCTTTGGTGTAACAACATCGGCAAGATTAGCTGATGAAACACCAGATGATCGGCGATGCAATTGCTGAACACGACGTCGATGCAAGGAATCAGCAATTGTCTGTCGGCGTACGTGAGCAACATAGAGAAGAATTCCGGTTGCTGGAACAAGTACGTAAAGAAATGGCATTGAATTCATAATTCCACCTACTATTGTTGAAGTTAGAGAAAAAATAAGAATTGCAAAAATAATTCTTCTACTCAAAAGCCTTTGTGCAACTTTTGCTTCGCGATCTAAATCTGTATGGATTACACCTTCACCCGAACTTCCAGCAGGTGATGCATTTGCAACTACTCGCAATGCACTTTTATATCGTTCAACAGATTTTCCAGAGAATTCATTTCTATCGTGGAGCCATCGCGGCAAGAAGTAGGCAACCCACATCCCTGCTATCGCAATATAAATAATTCCTGACGCCATGATGTACAAAGATAGAGGGAGTTACGCTCAATTCCTTGGATTTGAGCACTACTTCAGAGCAGGATTTTCCTTCACGAAAGATATGTGGTCGCGCCATCCACCATTGATATGTAAGTAGCGAGGACGTTCGCCCTCCAATATGTATCCAGCTTTTTCTGCAACGCGACGAGATGCCACATTTTCTGGACGAAGATTAATTTCCACGCGATGCAGCGCTAATTCTCCAAAGGCATAGTTCGTGAGCATATTTACTGCTTGGGTCGTATAGCCCTTATTGGCATAGTTGCGATCAATCCAGTATCCAATATGGCCTGCACGCATTGCTCCGTAAATAACGCCCCCTAAAGAAATCTGGCCGATAAGAGTTTTTTCGTGAAATATCGCCAGAGAGAAAGAACGTTCCTGTCTACCTTCGCGGTTGTAGGCACGCACCATCTCGTAAAAAGAGGGTAGTTCTGACGATAACTCTGGCCCCCCAAATTTTTGAGGCAAAACAGGAATTGTCGCCTCCCAAGGAGTGAGCCATTCTCGATTTTGTGCACGTACTGAATGCCACTGCTTGCGATCTCTAAAGCGCAAGGGGCGAAGAGTTATCTCCGTGCTATTGAGAATTACTGGCCATTGTGCAGACATTTCGTATCTCTACCTACTAAATATAGCGTCGCTCAAGAACAACAACACTTACTTCAGTTCCAGCCTTTAATTCAGAATCGTTTTCGCTCAAGGCTATAAAACAATTTGCATCCGAGAGTGTTGTGAGTTCTTCTTGATCAGGGAGCGCCTGAACTGATTTGCCATCTTCTGACAATATGGCACGAAGATATGAGCGTTTGCCCGGTGTTGAACTAACACCTCGTTCAAGTTTTGCTTTCACGCTTGGACGATGAATAGTAGAAGCGCCCAACATGGTGCGGATCATGGGGCGTACAAATAATTCAAATGAAATATATGCAGCAATTGGATCTCCCGGCAGAGTGACAACCGGCGTCTTATCGGGACCAATCTGACCAAAATTATGTCGCCCACTTGATTCGATTGCCATATCCACGATTGTAATTTCACCAAGTTGGGCGAGAGTTCGTGTAATCAAATCAAATGAATCATCTTGGCGTTCTCCACTTACGATGATGAGATCTGCTCGCACTAATTGGTCTTCAATAACTTTACGTAATTCTTCTTCATCATCTGGAATCGAATGTACGCGATATGCAACAGCTCCAACTTCGCGTACCGCTGTAGTCAATAGCCAAGAATTTGTTTCAAACTCTTCGTCGTCAACTAGAGATTTTCCAGGTTCAACAAGATCTGGGCCAGCCGAGAGTACGACAACTCGTGGATGTGGACGAGTAGGTAGGCGATCACGACCGATAGATGCTGCTAGACCAATTTGTGTAGATCTAATTCGACTTCCTGCTCGCATTACTAATCTTTCGCCAGCATAAATATCCGAGGCAAGGGTCGCACCGTGAGCATCGAGAAGTGACATTTCAAAGGAATCAAGAGGAGCGCAGATGCCAAGAAGCGATGTAAGAAACTCATCAACTCTTGTTTGCTCTGTCATAATCACACCTTACTTGTTCCACACATATTTCTAGGGGATTTCGATGAACATGAATGACGAAAAGTCTGCTCTTCGTGAGCACTATCGTCAGATGCGTTTAGAAAATAAAGAGAATTCTTCTTTCGAAAAGGTGCTAGAGATTCCAGAAATTGCTGGTTCAAAAATTATCGCTTCCTATTATTCCTATGGCAATGAACCTAGTACCGATGCTATAAATAAAAATTTGATTGCCCTAGGTATCAAATTGCTTCTACCTCGAATCATTGGAAGCGAATTAGAGTGGCGGTTCTGGGATGGAAATCCTCTGGAGCTTGAAAAGATTAATGGAATCCATGAACCGACCGGTGAATTATTGACCGCTTCCTCCGATATTGATTCTGTGATTGTTCCTGCACTTGCTATCGACCACAGTGGAAATCGATTAGGAAAAGGTAAAGGATTCTACGATCGCGCACTTGCTTCGATCGATGCCTTTACTGTCGCACTGATTTATTCCAACGAATTCTTATCTACAACGCTTCCACATGAATCTTTTGATATCAAGGTCAAAGCGGCTCTCACGCCAAAATCGTTACACCGATTTAGTTAGGAAGATTTCTAGCCATTACTATTCGTTGAATTTGATTGGTACCTTCGTAAATCTGTGTCAATTTTGCATCACGCATCATTCGCTCAACAGGATAATCCGATACGTATCCGTATCCCCCTAGTACTTGAATCGCATCTTGGGTAACTTTCATCGCTATATCGCTGGCAAAACATTTGCTCGCTGCTGAAAAGAACCTTAGATCTTTCTCGCCGCGTTCACTTTTCACTGCAGCTGCATATGTGAGTTGGCGCGCTGCTGCAATATTCATCGCCATATCAGCCAACATGAATTGAAC
>CAIZPZ010000022.1:0-2641 GCA_903934975.1 uncultured Actinomycetes bacterium
ATGTAGCACCCGAAGGTTGGGCAGTACCAGTGGCAACCGATATTGCATTGGCCGTTGGACTACTCGCATTGATGGGACCAGTGGTTACTCACTCTCTGCGATCATTTCTTTTAGCACTTGCAGTCATCGATGACATAGGCGCAATTCTTATTATTGCTATCGTCTATTCAAGTGGAATTGCTCTCTCATGGGTTGGCGCATCAGTTGCCGCGATTCTTTTGATTCTCTTACTCAAGAAGATGAGCGTGACTTCATTCTCTATTTACATTCTCTGTGGTCTTCTGCTTTGGTACGGGCTCTATCGAACTGGTGTTCATCCCACTCTGGCTGGAGTGGTTTTGGGACTACTTACTCCTTCAATAGAGAAACCCAACACCGATCTTGAGGATATTGATGATCACTCAATCTCTTACATTGAATACCTAGAAGTAAAACTACATCCGCTTTCATCACTGATCATCGTCCCAATTTTCGCAATGGCAAATACGGGAGTACTCCTTACGCAAGACTCTCTATCGGCTGCATCTACATCAGTAGTTGCATGGGCAATCTTTGTGGGACTAGTAATTGGCAAGCCACTAGGTGTCCTGACATCTGCTTTTGCCGCATCCAAAGCAGGCATTGCTCAACTTCCAGATGATGCCTCGGTAGGCAAACTCACTGCTACAGGTAGCGCAGCAGGCATTGGCTTTACTGTCGCTTTATTTATTGCCGATCTTGCTTTTGAGAGTCAAGAGCTCCAAAACATCGCAGTGGTTGCAATTATCGCCGCATCTGTAGTGAGCGCAATTGTTAGTTCCTCGATTTTTGCAATTACAAGATCAGGCTCTCAAAGAAAATAACTGATTCTTTTTACTTGATTGTGAAATGTAAGGTGCCGTTCAATGCATGGCCATCTTTTGCTACCACCCGATATTTCATCTCGTAACGACCGATAGCCAGTGGCTCTATAGGTGTTGTACTCAATGTTGATTTCCCAATCTGGACCGCTCTCAATTTCACTCGATTTTTCGCAGGACCAGTAATTGTTATCGAATTTATTTTCTTGCCATCAATCGTGGCTAAAGCTTCTGAAAATTTGAGTACGAAACTCTTGGGTGAAACTTGAATAATCGCGTTATTTCCAGGGGTACTCGAAAGTAGGGCTGTATGTGCCAGGGCCGGTGTAATGGAAATCATGGAGAGAGCGCATATAGCCGCGATAAACACTTTGATGCTAATACTTCGCATGATGCTTAGAGCCTATCTCCTTGCTATTGTTGCGCCAAGCCCACGATCGAAAGGCACGTAATGAACAAGTTCGTCAAAGTAACTCCATTTGTAATTGCAGCTTTGCTTCTTGCAGGTTGCGCTTCACAGGATTCAACTGAATCTGCTGCATCAACTGATTGCACACCTGCCGGCATGAGCACACTCGAGCCAGGCACACTCACTATTGCTACTGGAGAACCTGCATATTCACCATGGGTTCTCAACGATGCTCCTGAAAAGGGAGAAGGATTTGAAGCAGCAGTTGCATACGCAGTTGCAAAGCAACTCGGATTTGAGAACTCAGCAGTCAAGTGGGTTCGCACAACATTCGATGGCGCTATTGCTCCAGGACCAAAGACATTCGATTTCAATATTCAGCAGTACTCAATTACGGATGAGCGCAAAGCTGTAGTTGATTTCTCATCTGCTTACTACAAGTCAAACCAATCAATCGTCTCCTTCGCAGGTAGCAAGATTGCAAAGGTAACTGATATTGCTGGACTCAAAGCTGCTGGTGCAAAGCTAGGCGCTGCAGTTGGTTCAACTTCTCTTGACCTCATTGAGCAAACTCTCGGCCTCAAGGCTCAGGTATTCAATGACAATGCAGCTGCAGTTGCAGCACTAAAGAATGGCCAGATTGATGGACTTGTTGTTGATCTTCCAACAGCTTTCTACCTATCTGCTGTTGAAGTTCCAAATGGACTCATTGTTGGACAATTCGAAAACAGTGACTCAATGGATAACGGCGCAGGTCTCTTGCTTGCAAAGGACAGCCCAATCACAGCATGTGTTACAGGTGCAGTTGATGCGATTCGCGATAGCGGAGAACTTCAAACAATTACTGATACCTGGCTAACAAGTGCTGCCGGCGCACCAGTACTTCAGTAATAGGCGTATATAACAATATGTCACAAGAGGTAGGGCGTGGATCTGAGAATCACTCAGACTCCACGCCCTATTCTTTTGGCGGAAGTTGGACACCTAGCGCCGTTGAATTAGAGCGACGCATTGCTCGTAAAGCACGCGCCCGTAAAAACGCACTTGTTGCAACCGCTTCGAGCATTCTGGTTCTTGGAACACTGACAACAATTATCGTTACTTCCCCTGGATGGAAGAATCTCTCTGACACATTCTTCAAATGGGCATATGGTTTTGAAGTTCTTCCAAAGATAATTTTGGGCTTTGGCGCTAATGTTTTTCTCACTGTTATTGCAGCAACATCGGTGGGAATCTTTGGTCTGATTTTGGCTCTTGTGCGCACATCGCGCTCCCCCGCAATTACTCCTTTTAGAATTCTTGCAACTATCTATGTCGATGTTTTCCGCGGAATTCCAATGCTGCTTATTATCTTGCTCGTCGGTTTTGGTATTCCAGCACTTCGCCTCAAAGG
>CAIZPZ010000023.1:0-1949 GCA_903934975.1 uncultured Actinomycetes bacterium
AGAAGGTCGAGCATGACTTCTCCAACTAGTGGAGCTGCCTCATGATCGAGTGTGACGCGGCGAAGGTCAACGTAGTAGTCGGCCTCTTTACCTGAAGAGAGAATGACCTTGCCGTGCACAACAGCCTTTTTGATTATTTGCTCTTTGAGTAATTCGCGTGCGCTCATACGGAAAGCCTATCGTGTACAAATTCTTTTTCTGAGTTACTCTCCCACAATTGAAATAGCAGCAGGGAGAGTTACATGAATACACGCATCAGAGGTGCTGACGGCTTCCGCGCAATTGCTTGCATGATGGTTATTTATCACCACGTCATGCAGCGCCTCGATCCAATCGCCTCACCAACCTGGGTACAAGTTATTCAATACATGGGTATGCGAGGAGAGGTTGGCGTAAGTATTTTCTTCGTTCTTTCAGGATGCTTGTTGGCTACCCCGTTCTGGAATGCATTTATTGGCAAAACTCCTCAACCAAAAATGCGTACATACTTTCAAAACCGAGCGGCTCGAATCTTGCCCGCCTATTACCTCATACTGATTTTATCTACTTTCCTTGCAGTCAAAATTATTGATTTTGAAATCGTCTGGTCTCGCATTGTCTCAGGCGTATTTCTAGTTTCACATTTTCACTGGAACACATTCTTCGCATCAGAACTTGATCCACCGCTGTGGACAATCACACTTGAGATTTGGTCCTACATTCTTCTTCCTATCGTTCTCTTCTCAATTTTTTGGAAAGCACGAACAGTAAAGAGTGCAGCAATTGGAATGGGAATTTGGATCGTATTCTTGCAATCACTACAACCTCTTCTCATCAAATTCTTTATGACAGATGATTACGGTAAAGGTTGGGATTGGGGTTGGGCAGGAGGAGCAAAACTCTGGTTGCCATACTGGAACCTTGCATCTTTCTTTACACAATTCTTGCTTGGCGCATGCGCTGCTCTTTATATCTCCCATAAGAAATCAATGGGAACGCAGCCTTCCAAAAAATATGATCTGCTATCTCTTGCAGGAATTTTAGTTGCATTCGTACTTATTCAGGTTCGCCTTATACCTGGTGTACCTGATGCGATTACTCGTCAACCATATATCTCTCCTGTATATGCAGCGCTCGTTGCATTTGCACTTGCTACTGTTCCATTTAGTACATTCCTTGCAAACTTCCTTGAAATGCGCTTCTTCAAACGAGTTGCTACTCTTTCATTCGGCCTTTACTTATGGCATTACATGATTATGCAAATTTGGCAGAATAAAATGGATGAAACTTATTACTATTACGGCACCAGTAATTTAGGCCGTTGGGCTGATTCAACATTGATGATCATTTTGCTTACATGGCTCGTTGCCGAGATCAGTTGGAGATTTTTTGAGGCACCGATTTTGCGAAAGAGCAGAGCTAATATTGAAAAACGTGAGAGAAATCAGTTGCCGTCTTTATAGACAATAACGTTATTTTTCTTTCGTATTGCTAATCCTTTTGGGGGATTCGCATCAATGAGTGCATCAACTTCTATGCGTAATTTCGCTACTTCCAGAGCCATATTCACCATTGCTGATTCAAGTTCGATAATGCGCTTGATGCCTGCATGATTGATGCCTTCTCCTACTAAACGACCAACCATACGAAGTGATGCAATATCGCGCAGTGAATAACGGCGATTTCTACCTTCAGTGCGCTCTGGTGAAACTAAACCTAAGCGATCGTATTGACGCAAAGTTTGCGGGTGCAGACCTGAAAGTTCTGCAGCAACAGAGATTACATATAAACCAATATCGTCTTTGATCTCTGAATCTTCTGGTTCTTGTGTCATATCGATGCCTTAGAGATAAATTCACTACGGACATCGATGCTTTCAGTTTCTTTCTCAAAAGTTCTTAGCGCCTCAGCAGCCTTACCTTCAACGCGCTGTGGTACTTGAACTTCAACAGTGACAAGTAAATCTCCTG
>CAIZPZ010000024.1:0-2264 GCA_903934975.1 uncultured Actinomycetes bacterium
CCTGATAAGGCTTCGCTAAATCAATTCGAATACCAGCACCAGTTGGGTCACTTATTTCAAACCAGCGAACACCATTGTGTCCACCGTTTTCTTGTGGTCGAACATATGGAATGTATTGATTTTCAATAGTTGAGTTCCAGCGATGAATACGCCCAATTTTTCTATCTGGATAGCTCTCATGTGGTCCATTTCCAAACCACGTGATATCAGTGAGTCCACCGCTTAGTTCGAAATTTGTTCCAACGCGAGCGACATCGCTTAGTTCCTTTGGAAGTAGAACACTTTCACTGACGGTAAAACCATTTTCTATAGGTGTGATGATTTGGGTGTGCTTGATTGCAAAACCAGTACTTGTTTTCCATATGCACTTGATAGTGACCTTCTTGGAATTTTCAGAAACTGTACATTCTTCACGAGTCAGGTCGCGTAATCCCCAGCGCTCCCACCTTGTTGAGATATGGCCAATTCGATCGTTATCAGTTGGTGCTCGCCATAATGAGAGTACTGGTGCAACTAATCCAAATGGAAGTTGAATTTCTGCGTATTCATTTATTGCGCCATCGAATTCATCTGATGGCTTAGCAACTGGTTTGGCTTTAGCACGTGATGTAAGTGCAATCTGGCTCCAGCCAACTTCGGCCATAGTCGATGACCATGCAGTACTTGCCTTTGTGTGAATTGTGAAGGTAACGAAGCGCTCACCCTTTCCTTCTGCCTTGGAAAGGTGTGCGGATTTGATTGCAAATGCAGCCTTTTTGCGTGCTCCAACTGATGGAAGTTTTGCAACTCCGCCATCTAAAACAAGGCCATCGCAGGTGATAGACCAATGAATTTCAAAGGCCGATAGATCACTAAAGAATTGTTTGTTGAAGATTTCAAAGCGCCCCGTACTTGCACTCTTGGCTGTAATTACCGCAGGAGCAGCGAGGGCTTTGAATTCGTGCATTGCAGGCTTGGCTGTGCGATCAGGAAATACCAATCCATCACAGCAGAAATTTCCATCGTGCTTTGTCTCGCCGAAATCTCCACCGTATGCGGCGCGAGTACTTCCATCGGCCATTCGTTGATCAAGGCCGTGATCCCAGAATTCCCAGATAAATCCACCTTGCATGCCAGGAGTCTTTTCAATGAACTCCCAATACTCTGCAAGTGTTCCATTGCTATTACCCATTGCATGCGAGTACTCACACATAATAAATGGACGATCTTGCTTTCCAGATTTTGCATATGCCATCACAGCACCGATTGCTGGATACATTGGACAAATAATGTCTGTTACACCAACACCCTTGCGCCAATCACCATTGATTGCACCTTCATAATGCAATGGACGTGATGGATCAATGGAGCGTGCATATTCGGCGGCGGCTCGATGATTAGCGCCGATACCTGATTCATTTCCAAGTGACCACAAGATAACGCTTGGATGATGAATGTCGCGTTGAACCATTCTGCCAACGCGCTCAACAAATGCACCTGTATAACGTGGGTCTTCGCACATTGAATCATAGAAAGCATGTGACTCAATATTTGCTTCATCGATTACATAAAAACCAAGTTCATCAGTTAGATCTAAGAATGCAGGATCATTTGGATAATGTGATGTACGCACAGCATTGAAATTCCAACGCTTCATCTCCAATAAATCTTCACGCATATCATCACGTGTTAGAACTCGACCAGTGTGGCGGTTGAAGTCATGGCGATTGACGCCGTAGATAGTTATTGCTTTGCCATTGACTAATAGATCTTTTCCAACGACTCGAACATCGCGGAAACCAATCTTTTGGCTACCTATTTGCAGGATTGTTCCATCGGGGGAAAGTAGTTCAAATGCCAAGGTGTACAAATGTGGAGTCTCAGCAGACCACAGTGCAACCTTTGGAATTCGACTCTCTAGCAGTATTTTTCCAGGTACATCGGCTCGTACTTGAGCCAAAATCGCATCTGTTGCTTTAGAGACTGTGCCATCCCAAGATTTACGCTTCTCGATTTCAGCGTGACGTGCTTTCTCAGATAGTTCGGTCCAATTTGGCGCAACTTTAGTAACTAAAGTTTTTTCTAGATTAGCGCTGCTAACTTTTGGAAGTTCTTCGATTCGTGCGCGAAGCGTATATCCATGTAAGTCATTGATTTCATTTGAAGAAATATGTGCCTCAATCTTCAAGGTTCCTGTTGAGTTATCTGCTTCAAGTCCAGCAGTTGTATAGAGGCGATCAATAAACACGCTATTAGTTGCGTAGAGTTTTACTGAACGTGAAATA
>CAIZPZ010000025.1:0-4292 GCA_903934975.1 uncultured Actinomycetes bacterium
CCTACCTAACATTTGGTGCACATCAATACCTGCAAGCCGAAGCGATTCCTGTATCTGTCGTAGGCATTGATATTCGTCCAAAATCTAGGGATAGAAATATTGCAATAGCCGAAAAGCTTGGAATCGAAAAGAGTATTGCTTTTCGTGCTGAGGAGATTTCAGAGACAACGGTGACAAAAACTGATGTAGCAATAGCTCTTCACGCGTGCGATACGGCAACTGATGATGCAATTACATGGGCCGTCCAAAGTGATGCAAAACTACTTTTTATCGCACCGTGTTGTCATCATGATTTACAAAGCCAACTCAGTGAGATTCCAGAACCGTGGTCAATGATTACTAAACATGGTCTTATGAAAGAACGAATCAGTGATCTCATAACAGATGCACTCAGGGCGCAGATTCTGCGCCTTTTGGGATATCGAGTAGATGTAATTGAATTTATTGGGGGAGAGCACACCCCAAGAAATTTGATGATTCGTGCAGTCAAAACTGGCGCAAAGCCAGATGCTCACGATGTTGCGCGCTATAAAGAGATGATTGCGATGTGGAGAGTAAAACCAGCACTTGCAGAGCGTTTAGAAAATGAGTTAGTAAGTAGCACGACCGCCTGATATATCGAAAGTAAATCCTGTTGTAAAAGAACAAGCAGGCGATGCCATGAATGCAATAATTTCTGCAACTTCACTTGCTTGACCGGTACGACCAAGTGGGATTCGAGAGATCATGTATTTCAATGTCTCCTCACTCGTATTTGAATTCATCGGCGTACTTATAACTGCTGGAGCAAGTGCATTGATAATGATTCCATCATGTGCCAACTCTTTAGCCGCTCCTTTTACAAACCCAATGAGACCTGCCTTGGATGTGTTGTAGGAAGCCATACCTGGATTTCCTTCTTTTCCTGCAATTGATGCCAAGTGAACAATTCGTCCATATGCCTGCTTTTTCATATGTGGAATTATCTGTTGAGTAAGCCATATTGCACCGTAGAGGTTTACTTGAATCGTCTTTTCAAAAATCGACCAATCAAGATCTTCAATCTTTACATTTGATTGCCCAACAATGCCAGCAGAATTTACTAAAGCATCGATGTGACCATGTTCTTTGATTACGGTTGATATAAAAGTAGTTACTGCGCTTTGATTAGAAACATCTAGTACATGAACTTGATTTGCCGGCAGGCTCAATTCAGTTGCTAGTTCTGCAAGGCCATCAGGATTCATATCGGCAATGACAATCTTTGCTCCACGACTTGATATAAGCGAAGCAGCGGCACGGCCAATTCCGTTACTTGCGCCAACGATTACAACAACCTGATTCGTGAACAGCGTTGCATCAGAAGTCATGGCGTGAGTCTATTTCCATTTACTACATTATGGTAGACATAGCCATGATTAAAGCCGATGTATGGGATGACCGTAAATGCAATCTTGGTGAGGGGCCTGCCTCTGCTGGTAAGAATAATCAACGCGGATACTGGGTCGATATCACTGGCAAGAAAGTCTTATGGCGCGATCTTGATACGAATAAAACTGGTGAGTATTCAGTGGATGAAGAGATTGGCTTTGTAATCCCTCGCGCGCATGGCGGAGAATTGATCGGTACAACATCAGGTCCATTTTTGCGAGATACCGATGGAACCATGCACGCCCTGCCTAATCGTGTTGATGTTGATGGCGCGGGCGAAAAATTTCCTACTCGCTGGAATGATGCAAAAGTTTCTCCTAATGGTGATTTATGGCTAGGAACATTGACGGCTGATTTCACTCCTGGTGAATCCGCGTTATATCGACTAGATAGCGATGGCTCAAACATGGAGCGAGTTATTAGCGACGTAACTTTGAGTAATGGTCTTGATTGGAGCAATGACGGTAAGACCATGTATTACATCGACACTATGAAATTCACAATTGATTCTTTTGATGTTGAAGGTAAGAAAATTACAAATCGAAAAGTACGCTACACAGCTAATCCCGATGAAGGCTTTCCTGATGGAATGTGTGCGGATAATCAAGGTGGATTATGGGTTGCATTTTGGGGAAGTAGCCAAGTTCGTCGACTTGATGAGAACTTCAAAGTTAGTGAAATCATTTCAGTGCCCGCAAAGTTTGCATCATCTTGTGCATTTATTGGACCAGATTTAGATATTTTGATGATTACAACTGCTCAATCTTCAGGACGCATGGGAGATCCATTTGATGACGGAGAGCATGCGGGAAAGACATTTATCTGCAAGCCAGGTGCTACAGGGCGCGCAACTGCGAGTTTCGCCCGCTAGATTCGAGGATCTATATGGATCTTTGGTCCATCGCCAGCACCAGCTGGTCGCTTACCTAAGAAGATATCGCTTACTTGCGACAAAGAAATAGTTGCGGCAATAAGTGGACGAGGATCTACTTTTCCACTGGCATATAACTCAATTGCGCCAGCTAATCCGGGCGAACCAGAAAGTATTCCAATAACTGTGACATCAGCAAGTGTAATTATTCGAGAATCAACATAACTTGCCTCACCTGCAATACCGATATAAACAATGCGCCCACCAGGTTCAACAGTACTCACTGCTAATGCAGGTATATCAGGATCATTTGTTGCATCGATTACAGCATCAAAACCTGTAGGTAATTGTGGAATCTCTTTACTTGTATTTTTGATTCCAATTTTTTTAGCAAGTGCAATTGTATGTTCATTGCGCCCAACTAAATAAACATTGGCTCCCACTGCTTGCGCAAAGAGAGCAGTGAGTAAGCCAATTGTTCCTGTGCCCCAAATAAGAATGTTTCTGCCAGGTCCAGCAAGTGCTGCCTGCGATGCTCTAAGAGAATTTCCACCAGGTTCAACCATCGCACCCATTGCATCATCGATTGAATCCGGTAATGCATGTAATGCACGTGCAGGAATTAAGAATTTTTCAGCTAAGGCACCAGCAAATCCGTGAGAAATTCCAACTTCAGATCGCGATTCACACACATGCTGTCTGCCCGAAGTGCAGCGATAGCAAGTCCCGCATCCAAGCATGGTGTCACCAGTAACTCTTTGGCCTAACCATTTTTTATCTACGCCATTACCAATAGATGAGACTGTTCCACACCATTCGTGGCCTATTCGCATTGGATATCCAGCTTTGCCGTTATGCAAATAAACCATCTCACCAGTGAAATATTCTTGATCTGTACCGCAAATACCAACACGTGAGACATCTATAACTACTTCGCCATCACCTGCAATTGGCTCTTGAACATCTTCGATAGCAGATTGCATCGGAGCAGTGATAGCAAATGCCTTCATATCGTCACTATACTCAAACCTTAGTTCGAAACCCATGGGAGGCCCTGAGCATGCGAAGTGCGCATTGGTACGGCGGCAAAGATCGGGATTCGTATATACACCGTGCATGGATGCGACGCGGATTACCGAATGACGCTTTTGATGGCCGGCCGCATATTGCAATCGCAAATACCGCATCGGATTTAACTCCATGTAACTCGCATCTCAATGAAGTTATGGAGCATGTAAAGAATGGAATTTGGGAAGCTGGTGGGGTTCCACTAAATATGCCAAGTGTTTCCCTCGGCGAAACACAGATGCGCCCAACTGCAATGTTATGGCGCAACATGGCTGCAATGGCAACTGAAGAAATGATTCGCGCTAATCCAATTGATGGAGTTGTACTCCTTGGTGGATGCGATAAAACAATTCCCGCGCTCCTTATGGCAGCAGCATCTGTTGATTTACCAGCACTCGTTGTACCTGGTGGGCCGATGCTCACTGGAACATTTGAAGGTAACCCCATCGGCTGCGGTACAGATGTGTGGCGACTCAGTGAAGATGTTCGCGCAAAAAAATTAAGTGAAGCGAAATTTCTCAACTCTGAATCATCAATGATTCGAAGCCGTGGCCATTGCAACACCATGGGAACTGCTTCGACTATGGGTTCGATGGCTGAAGCTCTCGGTATGACTATTCCAGGAACTGCAGGAACCCCTGCTGCAGATAGTCGCTTACTTCAAGCTGCACAAGAATCAGGTCGCCTCATTGTTTCAATGGTTCATGAAGATAGAAAACCAAGCGATGTCATGACTAAAGGTTCTTTCCTCAATGCAATTGTTGCATTAGCCGGAATTGGCGGTTCTACAAATGCTGTAGTGCACTTGTTAGCAATTGCAGGAAGACTCGGAATAGATCTCTCACTCAAAGACTTTGATAAAACAGGCTCACGTGTTCCACTGCTTGTAAATCTTCAGCCTGCAGGTAAGTACTTAATGGAAGATTTATATCGCGCAGGTGGC
>CAIZPZ010000026.1:0-2465 GCA_903934975.1 uncultured Actinomycetes bacterium
CACTGGCAGATGAGTCGATTGCAATATTGAAGGAGGCGGGCTACCGCCAGCGCACCGATAGTCGCGACGTAGTTAGTTTAGATAATGAAAATGGTGTTGAGTTTTATTATCTACGTCCGCGAGATATCGCACTCTATGTTGGAAGTGGAGAACTCGAAGCAGGCATCACTGGTCGCGATCTATTAATCGATTCTGGTGCCAAAGCAAATGAAGTCCTTGAACTCAATTTTGGTGGCTCTACCTTTCGTTTTGCAGGAAGTGCTGATATTGATTGGGACTTACAGAAGATATCGGGCAAAAGAGTGGCAACCGCTTACCCGGGTTTAGTTGAAAAGCACTTGAATGCACTTGGCATTAAGGCCGATGTAGTACGACTAGATGGTGCAGTTGAGAGCAGTGTTCGCCTCGGCGTTGCAGATCTCATTGCCGATGTTGTCAGCACGGGAAATACACTGCGTCAGGCTGGTCTAAAGATATTTGCAGATCCAATACTTGTCAGTGAAGCAGTCTTGATAACTCGCTCGGGTGTTGAGATTCCATCTGAGTTGGAAATTCTTATTCGTCGCCTACAAGGCGTAGTGACGGCTCGTAAATATGTACTTCTTGATTACGATGTCAAAAAGGTTGACTCGCAAGCCGCTTGTGCGATTACACCAGGTTTAGAATCTCCAACAATCTCGCCGTTGCAAAACGTTGAATGGGTTGCCGTACGCGCGATGGTTTTACGCAAAGATACGAATAGAGTTATGGATGAACTTTGGGCGATAGGTGCTCGTGGAATTTTGGTAACAGATATCCACGCCTGCCGACTCTAATTATGCGAGTCAGCTTCTTCAATCTCCTCACGAGCAATTCCTAATAAATATAGAACTGAATCCAGGTAGGGCGCGCTGACAGAACTATCTGCCGCTGCCTTTACCGCTGGTTTAGCATTGAACGCGATCCCAAGTCCTGCCATCGCAATCATGTCGAGATCATTTGCTCCATCACCGATAGCAATTGTTTGATCAATATTGATTTTCTCAATCGCTGCAAAATCCTTGAGTGCTTGAGCTTTAGCAGCGCGATCAATGATGGGGCCCACTACTTTTCCGCTGAGTTTTCCATCAATAATCTCAAGAGTATTTGCGCGATAGTGAGTGATATTGAGTTCTTTGAGTAGTGGATCAATAACATTGTGGAAACCACCAGAGACCACGCACACGGTGTGGCCAAGACGTTGCAAAGTTCTAATCAAAGTACGGGCGCCAGGAGTCAGGACAATCTCCTTTTGAACTTGCTCGATTGCATCCTCGCGAAGACCGGCCAGTAAAGCGACGCGAGCAATGAGTGCTTGCTCAAAGTCCATCTCTCCGCGCATGGCGGCATCCGTAATCTTCACAACTTCTGCATTCACCCCAGCTTTAGAGGCGAGTAATTCAATAACTTCTTGTTGAATCAAAGTTGAATCGACATCGAGGAGGACTAATTTCCTTGCATGCCTCATAAGGCCACCCGGTTGAACAGCAATATCTACACCTTGTTCTATCGCAACGCGCGCAAGGGATGATTTCAAGATCTTTGGATCTGCACTTGAGATGACGAATTCAATAGCAGTAACTGGATAAGAGGCGGTGCGCGAAATTGATTCGATATTGCCTCCCAGTTCACTAATTGTCTGGGCAACTTTTGCAACGGCAGATGGAAGTAACTTCGGAGAGAGAAGTACTGCATGTACTAATCCTGTTTTGGCGGCTATAGAGGAGATTGGCGCGCTAGAAAAAGATGTTGCGATATCAACATCGAGAGTCTTAGAGAGTTCTTCGAGATCTGTATCAATTGCCTCGGTATGCGCTGGATTGCAAGCAATAAGAAGGGTAAGAATGAGTCGTTCACGAATAACTACTTGTTCAATATCTAGCACCGTGAGTGAGAATGGAGCGAGAGTCTCAAAAAGAGTTGCGGTAATTCCGGGTTTATCTATTCCAGTAAGGAGAATGAGTCCCGTAAATGGATCTTTTTCGACAGTAGCGCTCATAAGGAGTCGAGGTTATCGCGAATCACTCCCTGAATATGCGCAATTTAGCCACCTCGCGACGTGATTGCGACTATCTTTTTCGCCTATGGGCAATGAATCGATTCTAGAGCTACGCGATGTCAGTGTTCGTCGCGGGGAGTCAACAATTCTCGGTCCTATAAATTTCTCGATTGCACCGGGGGAGCGATGGGTAATTCTGGGCCCCAACGGCGCAGGTAAATCAACATTTCTCAATATTTTGGCTACTCGAATCTTTCCAACCCAAGGTAAAGCATTTCTATTGGGTGAAGAGATGGGCAAAGTGGATCTCTTTGAATTGAGAACACGAATAGGCACGTGCGCTTCGATAGTCGCTGAAGATATTCCATATGACGAACTAGTGCGCGATGTAGTTCTCACCGCAGCATATGCAATTCTTGGTAGATGGAATGAAGATTACGATTTATGG
>CAIZPZ010000027.1:0-3869 GCA_903934975.1 uncultured Actinomycetes bacterium
AGCGAATTTAGTTTCATCGATAATTGAAAGTGGTGCCACATACGGACAGGGCAACTCACTTGCAGGAGTTCGCATTAACCTCGAATTTATTAGTGCAAATCCAACGGGTCCATTGCACTTAGGGCATACGCGTTGGGCTGCTGTCGGTGATGCACTCGGCCGAGTACTCAGCGCGGCGGGGGCTGATGTGTCACGAGAGTTCTACATCAATGACCGTGGAAATCAAATGGATCTCTTTGGGGCTTCACTTGAGGCCGCCGCTTTGGGCAAACCAATTCCTGAAGACGGGTATCAAGGAAATTACATTCTCGACCTTGCGCAAGAAGTCGTCGCAGCAAATGCTGGGATAAAGGAATTGCCAGAGCCAGGACGCCTCATTGAATTTCGTGAACGCGGATATCAACTTCAACTGAGTCAACAGAAAAAAGTTCTTGATTTTTTTGGAACACACTTTGATACTTGGTTTTCAGAGCGCTCGCTCCATGATGCAGGTTCGGTTGAACATGGTATGGATGTTTTGCGTAAACAGGGTCATGTCTTTGAACTTGAGAATGCAACCTGGCTTCGCACTACTTATTTTGGTGACGATAAAGATCGCGTGCTAACAAAAAGCGATGGCTCCCTCACATACTTCTCATCAGATACTGCCTATTACATCAATAAGCGCGAACGCGGCTTTGATATTTGCATCTACATGCTTGGTGCTGATCATCATGGTTATGTAGGACGCCTTAAAGCTATTGCTGCATGCGCAGGCGATGATCCTGAATACAACATCCATGTTCTCATCGGTCAGTTGGTTAAAATCATGGAAGGTGGCGAAGAGGTAAAACTCTCTAAGCGTGCAGGCACCATTATTACTTTGGAAGAATTAGTAGAAAAAGTTGGTGTAGATGCTGCTCGTTACACACTTATTCGCTACCCAGTAGAAACTCCAATGGTCATGGATTTGGATATTCTTACAAGGAATACAAATGAGAATCCTGTTTATTACGTTCAATATGCCCATGCTCGAATTGCTGGAGTTTTGCGCAATTGCGAAGAGTTGAAAATTTCCATGAATGCCAAGGATTTCGATCCGGCATTACTCATCCATGATCGCGAGAATGAATTGATTGCAACTCTGGCCGATTTCCCACGAATAGTTGAAGGCGCTGCCGAGCTTCGTGAACCACATCGCGTGGCTAGGTATCTCGAAGAATTAGCAGGCGTGTATCACGGCTTTTACTCCGACTGCCGCGTATTGCCGTTGGGTGATGAGGCAGTAGCACCTATTCATACCGCGCGCGCTTTACTCTGCATGGCGACCAAGCAAGTAGTAAAGAATGGTCTTGCATTATTAGGCGTTGGCGCACCGGAGAGGATGTAAACATGAGTACATCACTGTGGCCTGCAGGTGTTTCATTCAATAATGGAGTACTTCATATCTCTGGAATTTCTGCACACACTCTTGCTAAAGACTTTGCAACACCAGCATTTTTTATTGATGAAGATGATTTCCGTGCGCGTGCAATGGGATGGAACAAAGCGCTCAATCAATCCTTTGGTGGCAATGCAGGAAATGTTTACTATGCAGCAAAGGCTTTCATCAGTGTTGAAGTAGCTCGCTGGATTGCCGATTGTGGAATTGGTATAGATGTTTGCACTGGCGGTGAACTCGCTGTGGCATTAGCGGGCGGAATTGATCCACAAAAGATTGAAGTTCATGGAAACAATAAATCTGTCTCAGAAATCGAGCGCGCAGTCGCTGCTGGCGTAGGCACCATTGTTATGGATTCACTCTTTGAAATTGAAAGAGTTGCCGCAGCTGCTCGTAAGTTAGGCAAGTCGCAACGTGTTCTTCTTCGCCTTACTCCCGGCATTGAGGCACACACTCACGAATCAATTGCTACTGCCCACGAAGATGTGAAATTTGGTTTCTCTATTGCAAGCGGTGCGGCATGGAATGCAATTCTTGAGGTGCGTAAATATCCAGAACTTGAATTGCGTGGTTTCCATTCTCATATTGGTTCGCAGATATTGAATATGGATTCTTTTGAAATTGCCGCTGATCGACTTATTGGATTATTAGCAAAATTCCGCGACGAGTTTTCTGCCCAACTTCCCGAGCTCGATCTTGGTGGGGGATATGGAATTGCATATTTACCTGGTGATGTAGAACTGGAGGCAAGTGAAGTTCTACCTGCCCTTTATGCCCAAGTCAAGAATGCTTGCGAAAGCGCAAAGTTGGATATTCCTAAGGTTTCGATTGAACCTGGTCGCGCAATTGTTGGGCCAACAATGTTTACGTTATACGAAGTAGGAACCGTTAAAGATGTCACGTTGGAATCAGGAAAGATTCGTCGCTACATTTCTGTTGACGGGGGAATGAGTGACAACATTCGCCCATCACTTTATGGCGCAAAATACACAACATCACTTGCAAATAGATCTTCGAGTGCACCATTAGTTGATTCTCGATTAGTTGGTAAGCATTGTGAAACCGGCGACATTGTTATTCGTGATATCGAATTACCAAGTGATATCGCACCTGGGGATTTGTTAGCTGTCCCTGCAACAGGGGCATATGGGCGCAGCATGGCCAGTAATTACAACCACATTCCACGGCCACCAGTAATTGCAGTAAAAGATGGAAAAGCACGTGTGATTCTGCGCAGAGAGACTGAAGCCGATCTCCTCAATCTCGATATTTAACGCCGAATGCACCAGGTGTGAAAGAATCACCCCATGAGCGCAATCAAAAAAATCACAATCGGCATGCTCGGTTGCGGCACAGTCGGTGCTGAAGTTGCGCGCCTTTTGCTCTCAGATATTCCTGAACTTTCCACACGTTCTAGTGCACCTCTTGAACTCAAGAAGATTGCAGTGCGCAGTGGTGGATCACGCAACGGAATAGATGCATCTTTATTTACAACTGATCCACTTTCAATCGTCAGCGATCCAGCAATCGATATCGTCATTGAAGTTATGGGTGGAATTGAACCTGCACGTGAACTTATTTTGCAAGCGATCAAGAATGGTAAATCTGTAGTAACTGCAAATAAGAGTTTACTTGCAACACATGGCGCCGACTTGTATGCGGCAGCCGATAAAGCAGGAGTAGATCTTTATTACGAGGCAGCCGTTGCTGGCGCGATTCCAATTATTCGCCCTATGCGCGAATCCTTAGCTGGCGATTACATCACTCGCATAATGGGTATCGTCAATGGAACAACAAACTTTATTCTGACAAAGATGCATGAAGATGGACTGGCATTTAGCGAAGCACTCGCGCAAGCTCAAGAGCTTGGTTATGCAGAGACTGATCCAACTGCAGATATCGAAGGCTTTGATGCTGCTGCAAAAGCTGCGATTTTGGCAGGTCTTGCATTCCATACTCGCGTAACTGCCGATGAGGTTTATCGTGAAGGCATCACAAAGATTTCAGCAGCCGATGTTGCACTCGCTAAGTCAATGAACCATGTAATAAAGCTATTAGTAATTGGCGAACTCACACCTGAAGATGAAATTTCTGTACGCGTACATCCGGTGATGCTTCCAAATAGTCATCCTCTTGCATCGGTTCGCGATGCATACAATGCCGTTTATCTCGAAGCAGAATCTGCGGGACAACTTATGTTCTACGGTCGTGGCGCAGGTGGCGGGCCAACAGCGAGTGCGGTACTTGGCGATGTTGTCGCAGTTGCACGTCATATTGCTGATGATTCAATTGGACACCGCGAAAGCGATTACGCAGATCGTGAGATAGCACCATTTAGCGCAGCCCGTACAAAGTTGATGATTCGCTTGCAGGTCGCAGATAAACCAGGCGTACTAGCAACGATTGCACAAGCATTTGCAGCGCAGGGTGTTTCGATTCAAACAGTGCG
>CAIZPZ010000028.1:0-2099 GCA_903934975.1 uncultured Actinomycetes bacterium
GAGAAGTAATGGGTATTTCTCCCACTTTCGGTGAGAGCTATGCAAAAAGTCAGATTGCAGCCTTCGGTCCACTGCCTAAGTCTGGAACTGTGTTTATCTCATTGGCTGATAAAGACAAGGAATCTGGGATCCAAGCAGCTCGTGGGTTACAAGAATGTGGATTTAGAATCTTAGCCACGGAGGGAACTGCCGGCTTTTTAAATAGGCATGGCGTAACGTGCGTGACTGTGCGAAAGAATTCTGAGGGAACCGGGCCTATGGGCGAGAGAACCATCGTCGAAATCATCAACTCAGGAGATATTGATTTAGTAATTAACACTCCCGTTGGTAGAGGAACACGTCAAGACGGTTGGGCTATTCGCACTGCATCGGTCCAGCGCTCAATTCCAATCATCACAACGACTGCTGGCTTTAGCGCAGCCGTTGAAGGAATTCGATTCTTGCAAAGCAATAGCTTGTCGATTAAGTCTCTACAGAAGTGGTTGGGCTAAATGGCTAGCATCAATAAGAATGCAGCACAGATTCGCGCAAATGTTGTTAGCAACAAGCGCGTAGGCCAATATCACCAACTCATAATTAACATTGGCGATCTTGCCCAAACTTGCCGACCTGGAAACTTCGTGGCAATTAGTGTTGGTGGCGAGAATTCGCGAATGGTTTTGCGCAGAGCCTTTGCTATATCTCGCGTTTCTGCCAACTCAATCTCTGGCGGAACAATGGAGTTGATTGTTGCACCACACGGGCAAGGTAGTAAGTGGTTATGCGCCCAGGGCGAAGGCGCAATTCTCGATATTGTCGTTCCACTCGGAACCGCTTTTGGAATTCCAACAGAGCCCGTTCAAGTTCTACTTGTTGGTGGTGGATACGGATCAGCTCCACTATTTGGATTAGCTGAGGTTCTCAACGCTAAGGGCTGTCGAGTGGACATGCTGCTTGGTGCAAGTACTGCCTCAAAGATTTATGCACCTATGGAAGGAAAGCGAGCCGTTAATTCGCTTCGCATTTACACCGAAGATGGTTCGATGGGTCAGACTGGCCGTGTTACTGAGCCAATTGCAGGATTAATCCAAGATCTCAATATCGCAGTTATTTACTCATGTGGACCAATGGCGATGCTCTCAGCTATCGATGAGATAACACGAGGCACTGATGTCGTTCACCAATGTGCAGTAGAGGAATCAATGGCGTGCGGCATTGGAATATGCATGACATGTGTTTTACCGGTCGCAGATGCTGAGGGAAACATATCGATGTTGCGCTCATGCATTGATGGCCCTGTTATGGATGGATCTTTAGTTCAGTGGGACAAGGTCGGAAAAGCGCTATGACCGCATTAGATTTCTCAACCACGTTAGGAAATGCTTGGTTTCCTGCGCCAACTTTCACCGCAAGTGGTTGTGCCAGCTCTGGCCGTGAGTTATCTCAGTTTTTTGATATCAAAACTATGGGTGGTGTTGTAACTAAGTCAGTAATGCTCAAAGCTCGCAATGGCCGCGCAACACCGCGCATGGCAGAAACTCCAAGCGGAATGCTCAATTCCATCGGCTTACAGGGCCCAGGCATTGATGCATTTTTAGCTAAGGATGTTCCGTTTCTAGTTGAACAAAAAGCTCGAATCATCATCTCAATTGCTGGTGAGACAGTTGAAGAGTATTCAACTCTTGCGCGTAAATTGCGCTCTGTTTCTGGTATTAGCGCAATTGAGGTAAATATCTCCTGTCCCAATGTTGAAAATAGGGGTTTAGTTTTTGCTTGTGATCCCGAAGCTTCTAGACGCGTTATTGATGGCGTGCGCAGAACTATCGGTGGAGAACTTCCTATTATTGCCAAGCTCTCACCCGATGTGACTGATTTAGTTTCTATTGCTAAGGGTGTAGTTGATGCTGGAGCCGATGGTCTGGCATTGATTAACACTGTTTTAGGAATGGTGATAAATCTGGACACTATGCGACCACACCTTGGTGGAAAAACGGGCGGTCTATCAGGTCCTGCGATCAAACCAATTGCAGTAAGAGCGGTCTATCAAGTTCACGCTGAAATGCCGCAAGTTCCTATTCTTGGAATGGGAGGAATCTCAAGCGGGCGAGATGCACTAGAGA
>CAIZPZ010000029.1:0-1761 GCA_903934975.1 uncultured Actinomycetes bacterium
AATGCTGCGATTCGAAGCGTATTGCTTATCAGCAGAGCAGCAGTGAGTACCGATGCAAGACCAACAAGTAGTGCGCCATTTCGAAGTACTGCAAGGAGTCTAAAGAATTTTTCTAGAATCGATCTTTGATCCTGAACGACATCGATTCCTGGGCGACCAGAGAATGCGCTAACAATGACTGGATATTGAGTTGGATCCTTGAGCTTTACTCTAAATGATTCTGGTAATTGATCTGCAGTTACATTCTGCGCAATTGCTGAATCTTTGAATCGTTCTTGAAAGCGTACAAATGCCTGTGATTGTGATTCGTAGAAAACACTTTCAATAACTGGTAACGCCTGAAGATCTTGCTGAATTTGTAGGCGCTGTCCCGCAGTAATTACTCCACCTGAACATGATGGAGATTCAGAGAGCGGACCACATAGAAATATTGAGACTTCAATCTTGTCATACCAATAATCTTTCATCGCACTGACTTGAGCATTAGAGAGCAGTCCAATACCTAGGAGCGATAGAGAGATTGCAGTTGTGACAACAACTGCAAAGGTCATTGTGAGGTTTCGGCGAAGTCCAATACGGACTTCACTAAGTAAAAATCGTGCGCGCATCTCTTCTCCCCTTAGCCCGTATACCCGTAAACACCGCGAACTTGATCTCGGATTACATGTCCGGCATCGAGTTCGATAACGCGCTTGCGCATCTGATCAACAATTCCTGAATCATGCGTTGCCATCAAGACCGTAGTTCCCTCACGATTGATGCGATCAAGTAACTTCATAATTCCCACACTCGTTGATGGATCTAGGTTTCCTGTTGGCTCATCAGCAATGAGAATCAGCGGACGGCTTACATAAGCACGCGCAATAGCCACTCGCTGCTGCTCTCCACCCGAAATTTCATTGGGAAGGCGATCGCCCTTATCTTCAAGGCCAACTAACTCCAAAACTTCAGGAACTTCGCGATTTATCTCTTTTTGTGAATAGCCCAATACATGCAAAGTGAATGCAACATTTTCTGTAATTGTTTTATTAGGTAATAAACGAAAATCCTGGAACACGGTTCCGACTTGGCGGCGTAGCTCTGGAACTTTGTGGTTTGCAAGTGTTCCTAGATCTTTTCCTGCAACGTGAATAGTCCCAGCGGTTGGGCGGTCTTCTCTGAGAATCAACCGTAAAAAAGTTGATTTTCCAGAACCCGATAAACCGACGAGGAAAACAAATTCCCCTTTTGTGATTTCAAGATTCACATTATCTAGTGCTGGACGTTCTTGACCAGAGTAGACCTTCGTAACATTTTCTAAACGAATCACATCTACTCCTCTATACAAACTCTGCAGAATCGATACTTGGGCCTGCGCAGCGCCGCATGGATTGCGACGACATACCTTGACCTGACTGGGCTTAGTTTATTGAGATTAGAGAAAAAAGCGCCTCTCTAACGCGCATTTGAGCGTGGTAATAATGTGATATTTATCGATTCCACGCGGGGAATATCTCTGACTAACTACTGCGGCGCCAGCGAATACCAGCTTCAATAAATTCATCAATTTCGCCATCGAGAACTGCACTTGTATTTCCAGTTTCATAATCAGTGCGCAAATCTTTCACCATTTGATATGGCGCTAAAACGTATGAACGCATTTGATTTCCCCACGAACCAGAGTTATCTCCTTTGAGTGCATTGATTTTTGCTTGCTCTTCCTGGCGACGTCGCTCTAACAACTTTGACTGCAGTACTGCCATTGCTGTTGCTTTGTTTTGA
>CAIZPZ010000030.1:0-3905 GCA_903934975.1 uncultured Actinomycetes bacterium
GCAGCCTTTGTAAAGATACCGCCACCAACGCGCATGAACATCGCGAGCATTGCAGCGCCGAAACCAAAACCTTCGAGAACTGCTGGGGCATTTTCGCGATAAATAATTACAACAAGTGATGCACCAACTAATCCGAGGCCAACAGTTGTCATACCAACAACGCCACCTGTACGGAAAGCGATCTGAACAGCTTTTTCGCCATTCTTCTGACGAGCAGCTTCTGCAACGCGAACATTTGCGCGAACTGCAAGCCACATACCGTTATATCCAACGAGTGCGCTAAAGGCTGCGCCAAGTAGGAAGAAGATTGAGCGACCGATACGAATTTCGGAATCACCTGGAAGTGCGAAGAGAAGAACGAAAACGATTCCAACAAAGTAGGAAAGAGTGCGGAACTGGCGAGCAAGATATGCCGCCGCGCCTTCTTGAACTGCTTCTGCAATCTCTTTCATCTTGGCTGTACCTTCATTTGCTGCCAAGACCTGAGCACGTAGCGCCCATGCAATTGCGAGCGCGCCAAGGGAGATCGCTAGAACGATGTAAACATATGTCAGATTTGTACCTGTAACTTGCACATTCGAAAGGGAGCTAGATGCTCTCATGGGTCTCCTCCGTTGGAGAGTCAGGGCGCCATAACGAGGGTGGGCGCGAAGATGAGCAGGAGTCTACGCACAGACCCCCCCAGAATTACAAATACACATATCTATTGCGGTGCAATCCCGCTTACACCTAGTGGCGGGGGCGGGTAGCCTGAACCCCTATGGATATTTCAACCCTGCTCCATGCCGACTCGATCGTGGCCGATCTTGGCCTCGTTGGCATCCTGGCAATCCTCTTCGCCGAGACTGGCCTGCTCATCGGCCTCGTCTTTCCTGGCGACTCCCTCCTCTTTGTTGCAGGCGTTGCAGCCTCCGGTTCGGCCGCAGCGCTGCTCAATGGAACCCAACTTTCGACGACCGCGCTCTTTATTGGCGCCCCGATAGCTGCAATCGTTGGCGCTCAAGTTGGCCACTGGAGCGGCGCAAAGTTTGGTCGCAAATTATTTGATCGCCCCGATGGACGCGTCTTCAATCATTCTCGCGTTGTTGCAACAGAGAAATGGTTACGCAAATATGGCACTGGTCGCGCAATTATCTTGGCGCGCTTTGTTCCCGTTGTGCGCACATTGATAAACCCATTGTGTGGAATCGTTGGAATCCCTGCGCGCACATTCTTTTTATGGAATGTTGTCGGTGCAATTATCTGGACTCAACTAGTAATGGGCCTTGGTTACTTACTTGGTGAGCGACTCAAAGGCTCGATTGATACGTACCTGCTGCCAATCATCGGTTTGATAATCTTTATAAGTTTGCTTCCAGTATTCGTTGAAATCTTTCGCGAGTTGCAAACAAAGCGTCACCACCGCAAAAAGCCTTAGAGAGCGCCGATCTTCCACCACATTGAATGTGACGCACCCGGTGCTAACTCAATAACATCTTCTTTGCTATTGAATGCATCCACGGCACATGTCATAGGTTCCACTGCTAATTGCATGCGGCTGCCTGCGCCACCATCGCGATCTGCTGTGTGAATCTGGCACCACTTTGCATTTTCATCAGAAGAAAGCCATGTTCCTTTACCTGATGGTGCGCGAAGTTCAATGCGCGCCGTGCGATCATCTAATAAAAATGCATGGTCAATAAATTGATCACCAATGACTCGACCATTACGGAAATCAAAGTCTGCTTCTTCAACGTTTTTCACACCTGTTGGCAATAAGCGCTTAGCATCAACGCTCATGTACTTACTTGATTTGAGAGTCAGTGTGCATGCATCGTTTTTCACACCAGCTTCAGCCAATAGATATGGATGAACAGAGACTCCATATGGCGCGCTCTTGCTTCCAATGTTTTTTGCATTGATTTGCCAGTGCAATCCAGCGCTAGAAAGACTGTAAACAACTGAGAATTCGAGGTCTGTCGCATAGGCCGCAGATGCATGAATTGTGAGCGTTAGCGTTGCGCTATCTCCAGTATTTTCTTTTACTGCCCACTCTTTGTCGAAGACAAGTGCATGCAGATTATTGTTGCGCTCTACTTCATTCAGTGGTGCTTGGTAATCAACGCCATTCCACGAGTATTTTCCATCACGAATTCGATTTGGCCATGGCGCAAGTAAGTCACCACAGTAGATAAATACAGGTCCACGCGCTTCAACTAAATCACGGCCCTCATATCGCAGTGATGCGAGTCCACCACCATGAGTATCAATAGAAGCGGTGTAGGAACCAGATGCAATAGAAATTGTCATTGGGTAATCCTACTCCTAACCTTTGAGACCGCCTGCAATGAGTCCTTGAATGTAATACTTCTGCAATACCAAGAATATGAGAACGCAAGGCAAGATTGTGTAAATAACACCTGCTTGCATCAGGCCCCAGTCAATTTCACCGCGTTGACTTGATTGCAACAGAGTCAACATAACGGGCAACGGATAATTACCATTTGTACTGATAAAGATCGTGGCGGCGAAGAACTCATTCCATGATGCAAAAAAGGCAAATAGAGCTGTCGAGATAAGTCCTGGTAGAGCCAGTGGCATCATGATGGTTCTAAAAATGCGAAAAACAGAGGCACCATCGATCATTGCTGCTTCCTCAAATGCCGATGGAATTTCTGCAAATGAATTACGCATAATGAAAACTGAAAGCGGCAGGTTGTAGGTGATGTAAACTAAAATCACTCCAATTAGTGAATTAGTGAGACCAAAATTTGCCAAAATTCTATAAAGTGGCACCAATAGTGCTTGGAAAGGAATCATAAACATCAATAAGATAAATGCGAAGAGAGTGCTTTTGCCAAAAAACTTGAATCGTGCAAAACCGTAGCCAGCAAGAGTTGCAAGGATCGATACCCCAACAACAGTTCCAAATGCCAATATCAAGCTATTTACGGTGTAATGCCATGCACCATATTCAAGAAATCCACCTTCTGCAGGAACAAATATTCGTTCATAATTGTTGAGCGTGATTTCTTTTGGGATGTAATCCGGAGGAAATTGTGAAGCCATTCTTGATGGCTTCAGACTTGTTAATAAGGCACTTATCAATGGGAACATAAAAAGAGCTCCCAAAGATAGACAGATTACAAACCAGCCTCTGAAAGGACCTGTGAAGGGCCCGACAGAGAAGAACTTCTTTGTCTTATTCATGAGTATCCATTCTTGATAACTTTATTTGAATCAAAGAAATAATCATCAATAGGACTGCAAGAATTACAGATAGAGCGGCGCCATAACCTAAACGGAATGCAAGGAATGCTTGACGGAATAAATAGAAGGCGATTGTCTGTGTTTCGCCTTCAGGGCGACCTGCAGTAATAATATAGAACTGATCAAAAGCTAGTAGAGATCCAGAAACACTGAGAACCATGAGTAGGCCAATAGTTCTGCGTAAGAGTGGAAGACTAATGAATCTCAATTTCTTTATGCCTGTTGCACCGTCAAGTGATGCTGATTCATTAATCTCTTCTGGAATTGCTTGAAGACCTGTCATAAAGCCAATCATTTGAAATGCAGTGAATTTCCAAACAACCATGAGAACCACCATGATGAGTGCCAATGGCATTGTTGAAGTCCATGACTCTTTCATATCTCCTAGGCCAAGATCACGCATAACCTGAGGTAAGTATCCGGTATCGGGATTTATAAACCAGAACCATAAGAAAGCAGCTGAACCAAAACCAATAACAACAGGAATGAAGAATACAGTTCTGAAAAATATAGAGATTCGGCTTGTGCCCTTGATTAGTAGAGCGCAGCCCAGGCCGGTGATAAATAAGAGAGGTGTGACAATCAAGGTATAAATAATTGTTACCTTGAATGAACCCTTGAATTCATCGTCAGTGAAGGCTTCTTTATAGTTATCA
>CAIZPZ010000031.1:0-2398 GCA_903934975.1 uncultured Actinomycetes bacterium
ACAACAACTGAAGTTGTAAAGATGTTAGAAAAAACAAAAATTCCTTCGGTTATGTTGACATCAGTTCACGGTTCCCCCGTCACCGAGTTTGCAACGCATTCAATTGTCATGCCTTTTGCCGATGAGAAATCAGTACTACAAACTCGTTGGGCGACTGCTGCACTTGGTTTATTGCGAATGCATTTAGGTTTTGATCTTCGTTCGATTATCAAAGATGCACAAGAGGCTCTCACATGTGACCTTGGTGATTTAGTAAATGTTGAACAAATAACTTTTCTAGGTCGTGGTTGGACAATCGGGCTTGCACAAGAAGCAGCGCTGAAAACTCGTGAATCTTCTCAATTTTGGGCAGAGGCATATCCCGCACTTGATTACCGCCATGGACCGCTTTCAATTTCAGAACCAGGACGCGCTGTATGGGCATTTGGTGAAATTCCAGAAGATTTGATTCGAGATATCAAAAAGACTGGCGCGCTATTTGAAAGTAGCACGCTGGACCCAATGGCTCATCTAGTCAAAGCACACCGAGTAGCTATCGCCATCGCGAAGAAGCGTGGATTGGATGCAGACAATCCGCGAGGTCTGTCACGATCCATCATTTTAGATAAGTGATTTAGACTAGCCAGCGTGAAACTTGTCGCGGCTATCGATGTTGGTGGGACAAGTATCAAGGGTGCCTTGGTAGATGCTGACTTACGCATCATTGCAACTGCTAACGTACCAACTCCACATCAAGATTTAGATGGAAGTAAGACTGTAAAAGTAATTAGCGAACTACTTTCACAATTAGCATCACCTGGTGAAATCAAAGCAGTTGGATTAGCAGTACCTGGTGCACTCGATGAGAGCAATGGAATATCTAGATGGTCAGGAAATTTGGGATGGAAGAACCTACCAATTCGTGACTTACTTGCTCGTGAAGTAAATATCCCTGTCGCATTTGGTCACGATGTTCGCACCGGTGCACTTGCCGAACTTCGAAAAGGCGCTGCCAAAGGTGTCAATAACGCAATCTTTATCCCCATTGGCACTGGTATTGCTGCTGCGCTAATCATCGATGGACAGATTCGATCCTCCGATGGCTTTGCTGGAGAAATCGGTCATGTCGATGTTGGCGCAAAATTCGATTGTGTTTGCGGCAAGAAAGGATGTTTAGAAGCCGCCTCTTCTGCTTTTGCAATTACGAACGCATATGCGAAAGCATCTGGAAAAACTGGAATAAGTAGTGAAGAGATTGCAACACTTGCACAAAATGGTGACGCCATTGCTCAAGAAATTTGGAGAAATGCAATGGCTTCAATTGCTACTGCATGCCAAATGCTCATTACTGTTCTTGCCCCAGAGGTAATTATCTTTGGTGGTGGCTTATCGCAATCAGGTAATTTACTCATCGATCCAATAAAGAAAGCCCTGGCAGAATCACTTACTTTTCAAAGAGTCCCACAAATAGTTATTGCACATCACGGAGCCCAGGCAGGAACTATTGGTTGCGCAATGATGGCACTTGATTTACTTCCTAATGGAGGTAACTAAAATGATTATTCAGGCAGCCTCTGGTGTGGTTGAAGGAGTTCTGCGTAAGAATTTTTGGTTAGAGATATCAAATAACACAATCTCAAATATTGAAGATGGGATTAATGATAAGGCTGACAAAGTAATCGAAGGAATACTCATACCCGGTTTTGTAGATATCCATTGTCATGGTGGTGGAGGCGCATACTTTTCATCACACGATAGCGACGATATTGATCGTGTCATTCAAACACATAAGAAACATGGAACAACATCTCTGCTTGCAAGCTTGGTAAGTGAACCTATTGAAAAACTCATTGAGCAAATCAAAAGAATTAACCCATATGTAGGAACTAGCGCCATAAAAGGAATCCACTTAGAAGGTCCCTACCTCTCACATGCCCGCTGCGGGGCACATGATCCTTCACTGCTACGCACCCCTTCTGTAAAAGAATTACAACGCTTGCTCGATGCCGGACAGGGAAATATCTCAATGCTTACTCTGGCACCTGAGTTAGAAGGAGCGCTCGATGCAATCGATTTCCTAGTTGAGGAAGGAGTAGTTGTTGCCCTTGGCCACACAGAAGCCTCAGCAGATATTGCACTACAAGCAATTGATTACGGGGCAACGATCGTGACACATTTTACAAATGGCATGCCAAAGCTAGGTGCTGATGCAGGAACTATTACTGAAGTAGCGCTGGCCGATGATCGACTATCTCTTGAATTGATTTTGGATGGAGTACATATAAAGAAGGAAGATACAGAAGAAATTCTTGCTTTGGCATCGTATCGATCCATACTTGTAACAGATGCCATCTCTGCTGCAGGCGCGGGCGATGGGCAATATGCAATCGGTGAACTCGATGTTGAGGTTTCCAAAGGT
>CAIZPZ010000032.1:0-6020 GCA_903934975.1 uncultured Actinomycetes bacterium
ATTTTTTTAGCTGAATCCATCTTCTTAGCCTCAGCAACAGGGACCGTTTTGCTAGCCTCATCAACTAGAACCACTTTGCTTGCCTCAGCGGGAGCTTTAAAACTAATTGCCAACTGCGGCATTGAATAGGTAAAGCCATAGGCGCGCAGATTGATCCAGTCATTTTTCGAATCATATTTAGCGGTCACCGTAGCTACTTTTTTGGTTCCATCTGGATAAGAAACTTCTACTTTGGCATAGCCGGCAGCGATAGCTGGATCGATTCCCCACCATTCGCGGGCGCGATTGCCTTTAACTTTCAACTCCATCCAACCTTGAATTTCGTTACCGAATTCATCAAAGTGAACATTGCCTACCTTCACAATGATTTGCTGACTTTCGCGATCAAAGCGGAAATCGCTTAGGCACCACCAACCATTGGTTCCCAGAATCACATCATCGGGGCGGGTTTCACCGGTTTTATTACCTGCATCGTAATAAATCATATTTACTGCGATATTTCTTTTCGTGGTTTTTGCTTTCAGTAAATTCTGCTCGCAGACCTGATCGCCAAGGTTTGCAGACGGGCTATTTTCAGGAAGTCCCTTTACGGTGATTATGTCGCCAGCGACGCTCACCTCTGGATCGCGCACATTAGAAAGTACCCACTTGATTTTTTTTGCAAATCCACTGCTCTTTAATTTAAATTCAAAATAGTAGCCTTCAGGAAGCGAGCTTATATCTTGATTGTATCCAGTCGTGTTGATCTGCAAACTGGCACTCATAAGGTGTACATATGAGTTTATTAAATCTGTGCCATCGCTATTGGCTATTCCTGCCGGCAATTTCCAATTAGTAATTGAATGTTGTAAATCTTTCACATAAGCAGAGTTCTCAACAGGTTCGCCTTGAGGAGTATTTGAGATCAACCAATATTGCACAGCCTCACTAGGTTTGAAATCCTTCGGAACCTGATAAGTAAGGGCCCCTGCATCTGTTCCATCTGATTTATAAAGATGGATCGCTGATATGCAATCGTTTGTGATTTGCCATTCATCGCGACAAGGCAGCCATTGGCCGTAGCGGATATCGGTTAGACCAGTCTGTTTCCACCACTTTGGTTCTGGGGGCATTGGAAAGGGATCGGCGGCACTGGCCGGCGCTAATGGAGAAATAGCTAAAGCGGCGACAAGCATTAGACGGCTAAGAAGTTCTCTTTTTCCCATAGCTTTCATACCGAGATTCTCGGGGTAATTTATGCCGACGGCAACAGATATTCGCAAAGAATTCAGCGCACAGAGTGGAGTTATGAAGTTGTGCCCCGAGTGGGGGTCGAACCCACACTGGGAGGATTTTAAGTCCTCTGCCTCTGCCATTGGGCTATCGGGGCCACGTGAAAAGCAGAGTCTACTAGGGGCTAAATGCTCTATTTACCAACTCAAATTGTAGAGAAAATGGCGATTACTAATAAGGTCACCTCATGACCAAACTCATTGTTGTCCAAGGCGAACCAATTGCAACCGTTGTATTTGAACCAAAGGTTCATCGCGGTGATGTCGTATTAGTTCATGGCTTTACAGGAAGCAAAGAGGATTTTACAGATTGTGGTCCAATGATCGCAGAACATGGTTATCGCGTATTGACTCTAGATAATCGCGGACAACATGAGTCTCCACATAGCAAACGTGAAGATGCATACACGATTAAATCACTTGCACGCGATGCAATCGATATGGCGCAATTACTCGGGATGACAAATCCTCATTTACTCGGTCATTCATTTGGTGGCTTAGTCGCACAGCGTGCAGCGATAATGGCACCAGATTATTGGAAGTCACTCACGCTAATGTGTACCGGTCCTGCAGCGATTGGTTTTAGAGAAGAAATGCTGAGCCATGAAGCGTTGATGTCTATACCCATGGAAAAACTCTGGGATGACTACATGGATGCAAATGATCGAGGAAAACCAACGTATGAGATGAAGAAGAGACGTTGGATCATGAGTGATCCTCGCTCTGTTGCAACTCATCGCAATCACCTCATTGATGAGCCATCGATTGTGAAAGAAGTACATGCAACAGGAATTCCATCTCATGTTCTCTACGGTGAAAATGATGATGCTTGGCCACTGGCTCTACAAGACCAAATGGCTAAAGATTTAGACGCACAATTAGATGTAATCCCAGGGGCTGGACATTGTCCTAATGAAGATACTCCAGAATTACTCACTGACGTTCTCGTGAAATTTTGGGATAAGAACTAAATAGACCAAGCCATTCCATCGAGAATGTCAGATTCGCACGCAACAAACTCTTTAGCTCCAGTTGCTTTCATAATTTCAGAGAGCACAAGTGAGCCTGCAGAAATTACATCGACGCGACCTGGGTGCATATAACCAAGTGCTGAGCGCTCTTCCCGAGTCATGGCGAGGAAACGCTGTGAGACAAGGTGGGTTTTCTCTGCGCTGATTCGCGATAAATGAATTGAATGACGGTCATATTCGCCAAGGTCAAGGGCAGCAGCTGCAACTGTGGTGGCAGTTCCTGCAACGGCGATAAGTGTTTTTGCTTTAGTTATAGGAACAATAGATGCAGCAACTTTGATGGCTTCTTGAATGTCACGTCGGGCATCTTCAATTTCTTGTGCACCTGCTGGATCTTGCGTGAAATGGCGCTCGGACATTCGCACACAACCAATATTTACACTCTTTGCGAACTCAACACTTGATTGTCCGTACACAAACTCAGTAGATCCCCCACCTATATCTATTACAAGAAAGGGTCCATCTTCCTGTGGCAAATCTTGAATCGCGCCTGCAAATGAGAGTGCTGCTTCTTCTTCACCTGAAATAACTTCTGGCTCGATACCTAAACGCTCTTTTACGCCATCGATGAAGAGATGGCGGTTAGTTGCATCGCGCGTGGCACTGGTTGCACAGAAGCGAATCTTTTGAACACCCTTGCGTGCAATCTCTGCTGCAAATAAATCAACAGCTGCAAGTGTTCGTGCGATTGCATCAGGATGAAATTCGCCAGTTTTATCTACGCCTTGGCCAAGTCGCACGATTTCCATTGTGCGCAGTACTTCTCTAAAACTCTTACCTTCAATATCTGCAATCAATAGGCGAATTGAGTTTGTTCCACAATCAATAGCTGCTACTCGCATGGCTCGTTCTTCCACCATTGTGGCAGTGCAGCAAGTGCTTCATCACCTAAAGGGTTTACATCAGGGCCAGCAGCTAATGAATGGGCAACGAGTGAATGTAAACACTTGACGCGATCTGGCATACCACCGGCAGTGATACCTTCAATTTCGGGAACATCAACTTTGAGTGCTGCTCGCGCTGCTAAGTAATCTTCGTGCGCTGCGCTATATGCACCAGATAACTCTGCATCTGTTGCAAGGCGAGCATTCATATCGCCCATCATTCCTGTTGTCTCTAAGGTTGAAATGGCACCAGTGAGTTTTGGGCATGTGGCGTAATAGAAGGTTGGAAATGGTGTGCCATCGGCAAGGCGAGGATTTGTCTCAACTACTGCTGGTTTTCCGCAAGGACAACGGTATGCAATGCCATGAACATCACGAGGTGTGCGACCTAATTGTCTTTCAATGCAATCTAAATCTTCTTGTGGAACAGGGTTCACTTGCTACCGGTTTCAGTGATTGATGCAATAAGGCGTGTGTACCAGGGTTGATTATCAGGAACATTATCGGCAATGAGAGTGCTTTGCTCCTGAGTGCTTTGCGAAGTTGAATCAGTAACTATGTATTGGCGCTCTCCTGGTAATACAAAATGCAGGCGTTCGCGTGCTTGTGACTTTATGTATTCAGGATCGCGCCAGAGCAATAATTCTTTTTTTGCCTCTTCAAGTGCTTTCGTATCTGCACTTACTTGTGCGCGTAGTGAGTTGATTTGTGCACGTTGTGTGAAGTAATGCTGAATCGGTGGGGCAATTGTGAGTGCCAATATAAAGAAGATTGCAGAGAGTGCGAGGGTGCGACCAGAACCGCGGCGACGTGGTATGAAATTTAGTTTGCCGCGGCGTCTGGCCATTGTGTAATTATCCTTTGAAGCGTGGGAAAGCGTCGCGACCAGCGTAGACGGCGCCATCAGCCAACTCTTCTTCAATGCGAAGAAGTTGGTTGTATTTAGCAACGCGTTCACTTCGTGCAGGTGCACCAGTCTTTATTTGACCACAATTAGTTGCAACAGCGAGATCGGCAATAGTCGTATCTTCTGTTTCACCTGAACGGTGGCTAAGCATGCTTCGGTAATTAGCACGATGTGCCAGATCTACAGCATCGAGTGTTTCTGTAAGAGTTCCAATTTGATTTACTTTTACAAGAAGTGCGTTTGCAGTATCTGATGCGATTCCGCGAGCAAGGCGCTCAGGATTTGTTACAAATAGGTCATCTCCAACTATTTGAACACGTGAACCTAATACCTTCGTCATCTCAGTCCAACCAGCCCAATCTTCTTCATTGAGTGGATCTTCAATTGAAACCAATGGATATGCATCAACGAGTTCCTTGTAATAAGCAATCATCTGATCTGAACTCTTTGAAGAGCCTTCAAATGTGTACTTTCCGGCGTCATGAAATTCAGTTGCAGCAACATCCATTGCAAGTGCAATATCTGTTCCCGGCTTGAAACCAGCGAGTGAAATAGCTTCGATAATCAGATCAAGTGCTGCGCGATTGCTTTCGAGGTTTGGAGCAAATCCACCTTCGTCACCAACGCTTGTTGCAAGCCCACGCTTTTTAAGAACTGATTTGAGTGCGTGATAAATCTCAGCACCCCAACGTAGTGATTCACGGAATGTTGGTGCACCAATTGGAGCAATCATAAATTCTTGAATATCAACATTGGTGTCAGCATGTGCGCCACCGTTGAGAATATTCATCATTGGCACAGGCAAGATATGTGCATTTGGTCCACCGAGATAACGAAAGAGTGAGAGATCTGCAGATTCAGCTGATGCCTTTGCAACAGCGAGTGAAACACCAAGAATTGAGTTTGCGCCAAGGCGTGACTTGTTCTTTGTTCCATCAAGTTCAATCATCTCTGTATCAATAAGACGTTGATCTTGTGAGTCATAACCAACAATTGCTTGTGCGATTTCTTCATTGACGAATGCAACGGCTTTCTCTACGCCTTTACCTGCATAGCGCTTGCCACCATCGCGAAGTTCTGATGCTTCAAATGCACCAGTAGATGCTCCACTTGGTACTGCAGCGCGTGCTTGTGTGCCATCTTCTAATTCGATTTCAACTTCAACCGTTGGATTACCACGGGAGTCAAGAATTTCGCGAGCTGCGATTGCTTCGATAATTGCCACTGAGATATCTCCTAAAAAACTTTATCTAATTTGTCTCTGCAATCGTGTCTGCGTTGAAACGGCTGAGTGAGGCAAGTCTACCGTGCTTAGGTGGCCTTTCCTTCAGCCTCTTTTATACGTGCAATTATTTGATGGGCTTGGCTTCGAAGTGCGCGTTCTGCATCAATTCCATTGCGATTAGCCCAGGCAATTACTTCAAGAAGAGCTTGTCCTACTGAATCTTCGGTGGCGCTGCCCTCAAGGTGTGGCGCAGTTGAAAGTGAAATTTCTAGATCATTTTTCTCTGCACGATAGAGCAACTTTTCAACAAGTGGCAGTGCTGGCTGAGCCATTGCAATTCCATCAAGTGCAGATGTTCGACCCTTTTCGACAGCCTTTATCTTCTCCCAATTTTCTAGCACCTCACCAGATCCCGAAACTTTTGCATCACCAAATACATGTGGGTGGCGACGAATGAGTTTTTCAGTAATTGATTGAGCAACATCTTCGATGGTGAATGGATCTTCAACGCTATCTTGTGCAATACGTGCGTGGAAATAGACTTGAAGCAAGATGTCGCCAAGTTCTTCACGCATTCCTGCGCGATCACCACTTTCAAGTGAATCGACAAATTCGTACGACTCTTCAAGTAAATATTTCACGAGTGATTCGTGCGTCTGTTCGCCATCCCACGGGCAACCGCCCGGAGAGCGCAAGGTATCC
>CAIZPZ010000033.1:0-3544 GCA_903934975.1 uncultured Actinomycetes bacterium
ACGCGACAAAGTGATTGTCTCTGCCACCTCAGTATTTGCAGCAATAGAGAGAGTGGCCACATTGCGTGCACCTTCTCGAACGCGTTGCATAACAACATCGTCTGTCTCAGCAGGTGATGTTGCTAATTCGCGAGAAATTCTTTCAAACTTTACTCCCGAGGCGCTGCCCTTATAGGAAAGCGATTCACGCTCTCCCACTTTTGCAGTGCCGTCATGGAGTCCACCTAAACGCTTGAGAGGAGTAAATCTCCACGCCTCTTCACGTCCAGTTGGTGTTAGGTAATTAGTTGTGAGTAAAGACATTAACCAACAGCGCCTTCCATTTGAAGTTCAATGAGGCGATTGAGCTCTAAGGCATATTCCATTGGTAGCTCACGAGCGATTGGTTCGATAAATCCACGAACAATCATCGCCATTGCTTCATCTTCTGTAAGACCACGTGACATCAAATAGAACAATTGATCATCACTAATCTTTGAAACAGTAGCTTCGTGACCCATTGAAACATCGTCTTCACGAATATCAACATATGGGTAAGTATCTGAACGAGAAATTGTGTCGACAAGAAGCGCGTCACATTTCACAGTACTTGCTGAATGGTGTGCTCCTTCTTGAACCTGAACGAGGCCACGATATGAAGTGCGTCCACCACCGCGTGCAACTGATTTAGAAATTACAGATGATGATGTGTAAGGAGCAGCGTGAACCATCTTTGCTCCAGAATCTTGATGCTGGCCTTCGCCTGCAAATGCGAGTGAGAGTGTTTCACCCTTTGCATGTGGACCCATGAGGAAAATTGCTGGGTATTTCATTGTTACCTTGGAACCGATATTTCCATCGACCCATTCCATAGTTGCACCTTCGGCACATGTAGCGCGCTTGGTCACTAAGTTATAAACATTGTTAGACCAATTTTGAATCGTTGTGTAACGAACGCGTGCGCCCTTTTTCACAATAATTTCGACAACTGCTGAGTGCAATGAGTCCGACTTATAAATTGGCGCAGTACAGCCTTCTACATAATGGATGTATGAATCTTCGTCAGCAATGATGAGGGTACGTTCGAATTGACCCATATTCTCTGTGTTGATTCGGAAGTAAGCCTGCAATGGAATATCTACATGTACGCCTTTAGGTACATAGATAAATGATCCACCAGACCACACAGAAGTATTCAGTGCTGCAAACTTGTTATCTCCAACAGGAATTACAGTTCCGAAATATTCCTTGAATAGCTCAGGATGTTGTTTGAGGGCACTATCTGTATCAAGAAAAATGACGCCCTGCTTCTCTAAATCTTCACGGATTGAGTGATACACAACCTCAGATTCGTATTGCGCAGCAACTCCAGAGACAAGGCGTTGCTTCTCTGCTTCAGGAATACCTAAACGGTCATACGTATTCTTGATATCTGCAGGAAGGTCATCCCACGTTGTTGCTTGCTTCTCTGTTGAGCGAACAAAATACTTGATTGTGTCGAAGAAAATTCCAGAGAGATCTGAACCCCATGTTGGCATTGGCTTCTTGTAGAAAAGACCCAGACCTTTCAGGCGTAGGTCGAGCATCCATTGTGGCTCTGACTTCTTTGCTGAGATGTCGCGTACAACTTCTTCGCTGAGTCCTCGCTTGGAGTTATCAGATTTTTCATTCTTATCTGACCAACCATATTCGTAGTTTCCAAGACCTTCGAGCTCTGGATGTGCGATAGTCATGCACGGACCTTTCTTGTTGCATTTGTTTTTGTGGAAGTTTTTAGTGCAGGGATAAAAGTTGTACAGACTCCATCGCCATGAGCGATAGTTGCAAGTCTTTGAACATGCGTTCCTAGAAGTCTGGAGAAGGCCTCTGTTTCCGCTTCGCAGAGTTGTGGAAATTCAGCAGCGACGTGGGCTATTGGACAATGGTGTTGGCAAATCTCTTGACCCATTGGGCGATCAACAACACTTGCTGCATACCCTTGTTCAGTCAGAAAAGAAGCAAGTGCATCGGTTTTGTGTGAACGCTTTGCTAATGCAACTGCACCTTTGCGTTCAATATCGTCTGCGCGTGATTGTGCAAAAGCAGTCACTAACGCTCCCCCAGATTGGGCTGACATAAATTTCAGTGCCGCTACTGCTAAGTCATCGTATGAATGTTCGAAATTTTGACGACCGAAATCAGTCATAACAAAAACTTTTGATGGGCGACCTCTGCCGCGAACTGCAGATGTTCGTGAATCCTTCGCCTCTAAAATTCCATCGGCTACAAGTAAATCGAGATGGCGGCGAATTCCCGCTGGGGTCAGAGATAAGCGCTCACCAAGAGTGACAGCACTCGATGGGCCATTTTCTAGAATTGAGCGCGCCACGGCATCTCGGGTACGTAGATCATCCCCAACCTGGGCGGGAGCTGAGGCGCTGATTTTCACAACACTATTGTGTCGTAATTCGTTCGAATGCGCCATTTAGCATCACACGCGCCGAAGGTCCGAGCCAATCGCTCGGGGTTCTAGGCTACGAACATGTCCACTCGCTACCTTCGAATTAGCTTAGCTTTTTTGCTATTTCTACAGAGTGCAATCATCCTCACTGGCGGCGGGGTTCGACTAACAGGTTCTGGCCTCGGTTGCCCGACCTGGCCCGAATGTACTCCGGGCTCCTATCGCCCCGTCGAGGGACAAGTCGAAGGAGATTTTCACTCGTGGATTGAATTCGGAAATCGACTCCTTACCTTCGTGCTACTTCTAGCTTCAATTATTGCAATTGTTGCAGTCTTGAAATCTGGAAGAAAAGATCTACGCACTCTCGTTCTTTTGCAATTGCTCGGCATTTTTGGACAAGGTGTTTTGGGTGGCATCACAGTCCTAACAAACCTTAATCCAATTCCTGTCGCAGGCCACTTCTTGTTATCGATTGCATTAGTTGCCGCTGGAATTACTCTGTATCAGCAACATGATAAGAAGTATTCAAAGATCGAGAAGATTTCGCTCTTCGCTCGCCTTCATCTTTTATTCGCAATAGCTGTAATGGTTCTTGGAACAATTGTTACCGGTACGGGACCCCACGCTGGTGACGTAGGCTCGCCACGTTTTGATTTCAAAATCCAAACAATTGCCCGGATTCATGCCGATATAGTAATTATCTTCCTCTTGTTTACGATTGCATATTATTTCTTTGGTAAGGCTTCTCATGAGACTAAGCGACTGATTCGAATCCTTGGGCTACTCAGTATTGCTCAAGGAATCCTAGGATTTGTGCAGTATTTCCAAGGAGTTCCAGAATTGTTGGTCGCCTTTCACATGTTAGGTTCTATTCTTGTCTGGTTCGCAGCGTGGCGAATCTGGCTTTCAGCAACTCGCACTTCCACGCCGATATCACTTGGATAGAAAAGGGTCACACGCTATGACATCAATGCATCAATGGAGCGCGAACGACGATTTGGCGATAGCTCATGCACGCGCACTTGCCATGGACGCAGTACAAAAAGTTGGAAATGGCCATCCTGGTACTGCAATGTCTCTTGCGCCAGTTGCCTACAATCTTTTTCAACGTCATTTAGTCCATGA
>CAIZPZ010000034.1:0-1983 GCA_903934975.1 uncultured Actinomycetes bacterium
AATATGTCACAAGAGGTAGGGCGTGGATCTGAGAATCACTCGGACTCCACGCCCTATTCTTTTGGCGGAAGTTGGACACCTAGCGCCGTTGAATTAGAGCGACGCATTGCTCGTAAAGCTCGTGCCCGCAAAAACGCACTCGTTGCAACCGCCTCGAGCATTCTGGTTCTTGGAACACTTGTAACAATTATTGTTACCTCCCCTGGATGGAAGAATCTCTCCGACACATTCTTCAAATGGGCATATGGTTTTGAAGTTCTACCAAAGATCATTCTGGGCTTTGGCGCAAATGTCTTTCTCACTGTTATTGCAGCAACATCAGTGGGAATCTTTGGTCTGATATTGGCTCTTGTGCGCACATCGCGCTCCCCTGCAATTACCCCTTTTAGAATCCTTGCAACAATCTATGTCGATGTTTTCCGCGGAATTCCAATGTTACTTATTATCTTGCTCGTTGGCTTTGGTATCCCAGCGCTTCGCCTCAAAGGCGTGACTAATAACGTTTTTATCCTCGGTATCTGCGCAGTCATCATCACTTATTCGGCCTATGTTGCCGAAGTTATTCGAAGCGGTATTTTGACAGTGCATCCAAGTCAGCGCGCAGCTGCTCGCTCTTTAGGTTTATCTAACTTTCAAACTCTTCGCTACGTTGTTTTGCCACAGGCACTTCGCCGCGTAACTCCACCACTTCTCAATGACTTGGTATCCCTGATCAAAGACACTGGTCTTGTCTCTATTTTGGGTGTAACCGATGCTATTAGGGCCGCCCAAATCGCAAGTAGTCGAAGCTTCAATTACACACCGTATGTCATGGCTGCTGGAATCTTTTTGCTCGTCACAATTCCACTGACCCGCTATACAGATCGCACGCTTCGCAAATCTATTGATCGACAGAATGCCCAGGGGCTTGCATGAGCATTCCAGTATTAGCACTTGAGAAAGTACGCAAAGCATTTGGTAGCGAAGTCGTGCTCGAAGATATTTCAATCACCGTTCCAGAGCACACCGCAACAGTCTTTATTGGTGCATCAGGTTCTGGTAAATCCACGCTACTGCGCTGTATCAACTTATTAGAACAAATCGATGATGGTGTCATACGCCTCGATGGCGCAGATATCACTGATCCATCTGTTGATCCCGATGAGATTCGCCGCAAATTAGGAATGGTTTTCCAATCTTTCAATCTCTTTCCACATATGAGCGTTGTTGAAAATATTATTCTGGCTCCGATGCGCGTGCACTCGAAGTCTCGCGAAGAAGCAATTAGTGAAGCACTTGAATTACTCGATCGCTTTGGGCTTCGCGAAAAGGCGGAGCAATATCCCGATCGCCTCAGTGGCGGACAGCAACAGCGCGTTGCAATTATTCGTTCCCTAGCCGTAAAGCCTCGCTTATTGCTTCTCGATGAAATTACATCAGCTCTCGATCCTGTATTAGTCAACGAAGTTCTCAGCACTGTTCGTGATCTCAAAGAACATGGCATGACCATGCTTCTTGCAACTCATGAGATGGGCTTTGCTAAACAAGTAGCCGATGAAGTCTGTTTCCTAGAACGTGGTCGCATCCTGGAGTGGGGAAAGCCAGAAGAGATTTTGGAAAACCCTAAGAAGCCACAGACACAAGAATTCCTCAAGCGAGTCCACGAAGCGGGTCGTCTGTAGTGCTTGGCTACAACTTCGAAATAGTTGAAGGTTCCCCTAATTCGCGTGTAATTTTGCATGTCCCCCACTCTGCAACATTTATTCCACCAGATGTTCGCGCAGATATTCTCCTCACTGATTCTCAATTGAAGAGTGAACTCGATTCAATGACAGATACAAAGACGGAAGAGATTGCACGATTAGCAGCCGGTAGATGCGAAATCAAACCGTGGCTTTTCATCAATAAATACTCACGCCTTGTTATAGATCCAGAGCGCCTTCCAGATGATCGCGAAATCATGAACAAAGTCGGTATGGGCGCTGTGTATCGCAAGACATCAAC
>CAIZPZ010000035.1:0-4170 GCA_903934975.1 uncultured Actinomycetes bacterium
CCATCGAGTACTTGAACTCCACGCAGATCTAATGTGATGAGAAAGAGCGAGGAGACAATAAGAATAATAAGAAGTAGGCGCGAGCGATTGCCTCCGCCATAACGCATTTCTTATTTCCTATCGACGTGGTTCGGAGATCAAGACCTTCTCTAAAGCCTCAAACTCTTCAATACATTTTCCAGAGCCCTCAACAACTGCATCGAGCGGACGATCTGCAATATGAATTGGCATACCTGTCTCTTTACGCAAGCGCTCATCAAGTCCCTTGAGAAGTGCTCCGCCACCGGTTAGAACAATGCCGCGATCCATAAGATCACTTGCTAGCTCTGGTGGTGTTTTATCAAGTGTGCTCTTCACAGCATTGACGATTGCATTGACAGGCTCTTCAAGAGCTTTACGAATCTCTGCAGCAGATACAACAATTGTCTTTGGTAGACCTGTTGCTAAATCGCGACCACGAATCTCTGCATCATTTTCACCTTGTAGTGGATAAGCAGAACCAATAGCCATTTTGATCTCTTCTGCGGTGCGCTCTCCCAAAAGTAGTGAGAATTCGCGCTTTACCCAGTTGATAATGGCTTGATCTAGCTCATCACCACCAACACGAATTGAGAGTGCAGTAACAATTCCACCAAGTGAAATAACAGCAACTTCTGTAGTTCCGCCACCAATATCTACAACCATATTTCCTGTTGGTTCATGAATAGGTAGTCCAGCACCAATTGCTGCAGCCATTGGTTCTTCAATGATGTAAACCTTGCGTGCACCAGCTGCATAACCTGCATCTTTTACCGCGCGCTGTTCAACACCCGTAATACCTGATGGAACGCAAACAACAATACGTGGCTTTGCAAGATAGCGACGACGGTGAACTTTTTGAATGAAGTAACGAAGCATGCGCTCTGTTGTATCGAAGTCTGCAATAACGCCATCTTTGAGTGGGCGAATTGCAACGATATTTCCAGGAGTACGACCAATCATCTTCTTGGCTTCAAGACCAACAGCAAGGATTCCACCAGTATCTTGATTGACGGCAACAACACTTGGCTCATTGAGAACAATGCCACGTCCGCGCACATAGACCAAGGTATTTGCAGTGCCTAGGTCAACGGCCATGTCACGGCCAATAAAGGACATCTTGTTACTCATGTGTTTCCCCTTGTGTTATTCGTTTTAGTTCGTTGGAAAAAAGATAGAAATTTCGCGAGCAGCGGATTCAGGAGAATCTGATCCGTGAACAATATTTTGTACAACTTTGGTTCCTTGATCGCGAGCTAAATCACCGCGAATTGTTCCAGGCGCTGCAACTGTTGGATCGGTAGCACCAGCGAGTGATCGAAATCCTTCGATGACTCGGTTTCCAGTTGCAACAATTGCAACAATTGGTCCAGACATCATGAATTCAACGAGTGGTTCATAAAAAGGTTTTCCTGCATGTTCTGCATAATGTTTTTCAAGTAATGCGCGATCGGCATTGAGCATGCGAAGTGCTTCAATTGAATAACCTTTTGATTCGATACGTGAAATAACTTCACCAGTTAGCCCACGACGTACACCGTCAGGCTTGACCAGGATTAATGTTTTTTCGGCGCTCATAGTGGGTGAGTCTATTAGGCATCTGGAGGGCGTGTCGCCAGCAGGCTGGCCCGTATCGCCTCACCCTTGCGCCCCACAAGAATCGCCGCAATCCATAACCCCACAAAAAGGGTGCCAATTATAAAAAAGGCTGGGAGGACAAATCCAAAGGCAAGCATGGCAATTTGAAGAGCAGATGCAAAAATCCATCCACCTTTGGATTTCAAAAATCCAGCACTCAGAATTAGCAAGATCGCAATCGATGCACCATAAATCATTGCGGCACTAGAACTATTTTTCATTGCGAGCAGTAGAGCAAAACCAAGGGTGAAACTCTCCATCACTAAGACTGCCGATGCCAACATTCTCATGATTGGAACTTCTTTCTCAGGTAGCTCCGTGATTCACCCACTGTTACGACAGATCCTGCAACTACTACACCAACGGATTCATCACTGAGAGGTCGCTTAGCTTTTTCGACTGCGCGATCTAATGCATCGCTCAGGGATGCAACTGGAAAGACCCGGTCTTTACCAAAAATTGAAACTGCGATTTTTTCGAGTTCTTCAACAGGCATTGCGCGCGGTGATGAACTCTGAGTCACAATCACAGAATTGAGAATCGGTTCGAGCGCTTTGAGAAGACCTTCAGCATCTTTATCTCCAAAAATTGCGATCACACCAATTACTTCATCAAAGGTAAATTCACTCTCAAGTGTCTCTGCCAGCGCTCGTGCGCCATGTGGGTTATGTGCCGCATCAAGAATTACGGTTGGGTCGCGATGAACTATCTCGCAACGCCCTGGAGAGGTTGCAGCTGCAAATCCTGCACGTACAGATTCAATATCTAATGGTTGATCACCAAAAAATGCTTCGACAGCAACAAGTGCCGAGGCAGCGTTGAGCGCTTGATGCTTTCCGTGTAATGGGATGAAAATATCTTCATATGTGTCGTTGATTCCTCTGACGCTTATCAATTGACCGCCAATAGCAACTGCTCGTGAGAGAAGTTCGTACTCAATACCTTCGCGAGCAATCTCTGCGCCAACTTCGGCCGCGCGGCGCAATAATTCAACTGCAGCTTCAGGTTGCTGTTGAGCAAGAACAACAAAGCCGCCTTCTTTGATAACGCCGGCCTTAGTTGATGCAATTTCTGTGAGGGTATTTCCTAGATATTCCATATGGTCATAATCAATTGGCATTACAACGCTGACATCGGCATCAATAACATTAGTTGCATCCCACGTTCCGCCCATCCCCACTTCAATTACACCAACATCAATTGGATGTTCAGCAAAGGCAACAAAGGCAAGGGCCGTGATTGCTTCGAAGAATGAGATGGGGTTATCAAATTTTTCATCCATCAAATCTAGATATGCAGCAATATCGTTATAAGCAAAGATGATTTCCTTAGGATCTATCGATTGGCCATTGATTGCGATTCGCTCTAGATAACTCTCTAGGTGTGGGCTTGTAAAGCGACCAGTTCTCATTCCTGTTGCGAAGAGAAGTGAATCAATCATGCGCGAGGTAGATGTCTTTCCATTCGTACCTGCGATGTGAATTGTTGGATAAGTAAGCTGAGGTGAACCTAAAATATCCATGAGCGCAGAGATTCTCTCCAAAGTTGGGGCAATGCGTGTTTCTGGCCAGCGAGCTAAGAGCGCCTCTTCGATTGCATCAACACGTGCTTGATCATCAGCAGAAATCATCATGACTGTGGCAGCGCGGCAAGTTGTGCGCTAATTCTTTCAATATCCGCACTCGTTGTAACTAGTCGTTCTTTGATTTCAACCACAACGTTCTCTGGTGCTTTTGCCATAAAGCCTTCGTTAGAGAGTTTTACTTGTGCTGTTTGCAAATCCTTTTGCGCAGTTGCTAAATCTTTTGTAAGGCGTGCACGTTCTGCCCCGACATCAATTGTTCCAGTGAGATCGAGTTCAACTTTGACTGAACCAATTTCAAAACTAGCACTTGCTGTGAAATCAACGCTTTCCATCTTCAATACGAAGGCCATAGCTGGTGCGTATGTTGCAATGTCGGCAGGTGCAATAAATCGACCCGGAACTTTCTGCGTTGTTTTGATTCCTTGATCATTTCTAAATCTGCGCACCTCGGTGATTATCGATTGAAGTTCTACAACTAATTTCTCTGACTTCTTATCTAAATGTGAAGCATCGGCTACTGGCCACTGTGAGATTACGAGTGATTCTCCCCCAGTAAATGAAGTCCAGAGCTCTTCAGTAATAAAAGGCATAACAGGGTGCATTAACTTGAGTAATTGATCGAGAACATGGCCAAGGACTCGCTTAGTCGCTTCGCTATTTCCAGATGCGAATGTTTCTTTTGAAAGTTCTAAGTACCAATCGCAGAGGTCATCCCATGCAAAGTGATAAATCACATCGCAGGCTCGAGCAAACTCATAGCTATCAAGAAGTTGGTCAACCTCAGAACTCGTCTCTGAAAGTCTGCTCAGTATCCACTTATCAATTGCATTGAGTGAACTTGATGCTGGAAGTTCGCCATCAACATTTGCGCCATTCATAATTGCAAAACGTGTGGCATTCCAAAGCTTTGTAGCAAAGTTTCTAGATGC
>CAIZPZ010000036.1:0-1508 GCA_903934975.1 uncultured Actinomycetes bacterium
AGCGATGAAGATGCACTTGAATTGTTGCAATCAATTGGTTTGGAAGAACCAGGTCTTGCAACTTTGGCACATGTTGGATTCAAAACTTTAGGATTGCAGACATATCTGACTGCAGGTCCTAAAGAAGCACGTGCTTGGACGATTCACAAAGGTGACACCGCACCCATGGCCGCTGGTGTTATTCATACAGATTTCCAAAAAGGATTTATCAAAGCAGAAATAGTCTCCTTTGAAGATCTAGTTGCCGCGGGCTCAATGACTGAAGCGAAAGCTAAAGGTAAAGTGCGCATGGAAGGCAAGGAATATGTAATGGCCGACGGAGATGTAGTGGAGTTTCGATTCAATGTCTAAAACACAAGCACACCTAAAAGGATTACCAGTAAAGAAGCGCGATGATCTGCGTAACGTTGCAATCATCGCTCACGTTGACCACGGCAAGACAACACTTGTCGATGCGATGCTGTGGCAGTCAGGTGCTTTTGCTGCGTATAAGAAACAAGATGAAGGCCAAGATCGCATGATGGATTCAATGGATCTAGAACGCGAAAAGGGAATCACAATTTTGGCGAAGAACACCGCTGTAAAGCGCGGAAATAGCATCGTCAACATTATTGATACACCGGGCCACGCAGATTTCGGCGGCGAAGTAGAGCGCGGACTTGAAATGGTTGACGGAGTTATTTTGCTCGTTGACGCATCTGAAGGACCATTGCCACAAACACGTTTCGTATTGCGCAAAGCACTTGAGAAGAATCTTCCAGTTATTTTGCTCATCAATAAGGTGGATCGTCCCGATTCACGTATTGCAGAAGTTGTCGATGAAGCCTACGAACTCTTCCTCGACCTTGATGCAAATGAAGAACAGATTGAATTTCCAGTTGTGTATGCATCAGCAAAAGCTGGTCGTGCATCACTGACACGTCCTGCCGATGGTGGAATGCCAGAGGAAGAAAACCTCGATGTTTTATTCGACACAATCTTCTCTGCAATTCCAGCACCTGAATATCACGAAGGCGCGCCACTACAAGCACACGTTACAAACTTAGACTCATCACCATTCCTTGGTCGCTTAGCACTATGTCGCGTACGCGAAGGTGTTATCAAAAAGGGTCAGCAAGTTACATGGATCAAAACTGATGGAACAACAGAGCGAGTAAAAGTTTCAGAGCTTTTGATTACTGAAGCACTCGAGCGCGTTCCAGCCCTTGAAGCTCACCCTGGCGACATCATCGCTGTTGCAGGTATTGAAACAATTACATTGGGTGAAACCCTTGCAGATAACGATAATCCCGTTGCGCTTCCACTGATCATCGTTGATGAGCCTTCAATTTCTATGACAATTGGTATCAACACATCTCCACTTGCAGGAAAGAGTGGAACAAAGCTGACTGCGCGCCAAGTAAAGGGCCGCCTTGATGCAGAGCTTGTCGGTAACGTTTCATTGCGCGTTCTCAATACCGATCGCCCTGATACATGGGAAGTTCAAGGTCGCGGAGAGTTGCAGCTCG
>CAIZPZ010000037.1:0-1528 GCA_903934975.1 uncultured Actinomycetes bacterium
GGGCGCTAATGACGATTTAGCTGTCGCTCATGCACGCGCACTTGCCATGGACGCAGTACAAAAAGTTGGAAATGGCCATCCTGGTACTGCAATGTCTCTTGCGCCAGTTGCCTACAATCTTTTTCAACGTCATTTAGTCCATGACCCATCAGACCCACAGTGGCTAGGTAGAGACCGATTCGTCTTATCATGCGGTCATTCATCGCTGACTCTCTACATCCAACTTTTCTTCAGCGGCTATGGCCTAGAACTCGATGATCTAAAAAGTTTTAGAACATGGAATTCACTCACACCTGGACATCCTGAATGGGGTCACACAGCAGGTGTTGAAATGACGACTGGCCCACTTGGTCAAGGCGTTGCAACTGCAGTTGGTATGGCGATGGCTGCTAGATATGAAAAAGGTTTATTAGATCCAGATTCTGCAGACTCAATCTTCGATCACACTATCTGGGTTATTTGCTCCGATGGTGATTTACAAGAAGGAGTCAGTGCTGAGGCTTCATCTCTTGCTGGTACGCAAGCACTTGGAAATCTTGTCGTTATCTATGATGACAATCGAATCTCAATTGAGGGCGACACACACGTTGCATTTACTGAAGATGTCAGCGCTCGCTATCGTGCATACGGATGGCATGTCATTGATGTATCTGCGCAAGACGATGGAAATATTGATCTTCCTGCACTCGATAAGGCAATGACTGCTGCTAAGGCGCACACTTCTGCCCCATCTTTGATCAGAATGCATTCTGTTATTGCATGGCCTGCGCCTAAAGCGCAAGGAACTGCTAAGTCACACGGCTCAGCACTTGGCGACGCTGAAATTGCAGAGACTAAGAAATTACTTGGCCTCAACCCAGATGAAAATTTCGCAATGCCAGCAGCCCTCCTAGATCACGTTCGCCAAGTGAAAATTCGTGGAGCAGCTGCTCATGGTGAATGGGATACGCAATTTGCACATTGGTCAACAAAGAATCCAGATAAAGCACAGTTGTTATCGCGACTGCGTTCACGTCAACTTCCTGCCGGCTGGGAAAAAGCTATTCCAACTTTCGAAGCCGGAAAAGAGATTGCTACTCGCAAAGCATCAGGAGATGTTATTCAAGGGATTGCATCGGTTCTTCCAGAATTTTGGGGTGGATCTGCTGACTTGGCAGAGAGTAATAACACGACTATCGAAGGCTCAATGTCATTTTTGCCAAGTACTAGTGCGATGAAAAATACGAGTCCATATGGTCGAGTGATTCACTTTGGTATTCGCGAACATGCGATGGGTTCAATCCTCAATGGAATTTCTTTACACGGTCTGACTCGAACTTTTGGTGGAACTTTTGCAGTATTTAGCGACTACATGCGACCTGCGGTTCGACTTGCATCATTGATGGGGGTTCCAAGTATTTTTGTGTGGACACATGACTCAATTGGTTTGGGAGAAGATGGTCCAACACATCAACCAGTGGAGCATTTCGCAGCACTGCGTGCGATTCCTGGACTTGCAGTTATTCGCCCAGCCGATGCAAATGAAGTA
>CAIZPZ010000038.1:0-4437 GCA_903934975.1 uncultured Actinomycetes bacterium
CAATAACAACAACACATGAGATAAAGCCTTCTTCACCAAGAATGCGACGATCCTTGAGTGAACTCTCTGTGATATCACCAATACTTTGTCCATCAACATAAACAAAGCCACATGGCACTGATCCAACAACGGATGCTTCGTGATTGATTAGATCTACAACAACTCCATTTTCAATAATGAGCGCGTGTTCTCGAGGAACACCTGCAGAGATTGCAATATCTGCATTTGCTGTCAGATGGCGCCATTCACCGTGAACTGGCATTACATACTTAGGTTTGACGATGTTGTAGCAATACAAGAGTTCGCCTGCAGCGGCATGGCCAGAAACGTGCACCATCGCATTTGCTTTGTGAACTACTTTTGCTCCAAAGCGAGTGAGTTCATTGATAACTCTAAATACTGAATTCTCATTACCGGGAATAAGAGATGAAGCGAGGATGACGGTATCGCCTGCACCGACACGAATTTGATGGTCTCCATTTGCCATTCGTGAAAGTGCTGCCATCGGTTCACCTTGTGAACCTGTGCAGATGAGAACAACATTATCGTCAAAAGAATCGAGATCTTTAACATCAATGAGCAAGCCAGATGGAATCGTTAGATAACCCATATCTTCGGCAATCTTCATATTGCGAACCATGGAGCGCCCGATGAAGACAACTTTGCGGTCGTGTTTTGCCGCGATATCAATTACTTGTTGCACACGATGAACATGTGATGAGAAGGATGCAACGATTACTCGACGCTTTGTTGCTCCAATAACGCGATTGAGCGCTGGCATAATTTCGCGCTCTGAAGGAGTAAATCCTGGAATATCTGCATTTGTTGAATCAACGAGGAATAGGTCAACACCTTCTTCGCCAAGTCGCGCAAAAGTACGTAAATCAGTTATGCGACCATCGAGTGGTAATTGATCCATCTTGAAATCGCCAGTATGTAAAACAGTTCCGGCTCCAGTATGTATTGCAACAGCGAGTGCATCAGGAATCGAGTGATTGACTGCAACGAATTCAAGTTCAAATGGACCAATATCTTCGCGCATTCCCTCTTTTACTTCGCGAGTAAGAGGTGTGATGCGATGTTCTTTGAGCTTGGCAGTAATAAGTGCCAAAGTCAGCGCTGATCCATAAATTGGAATATCTACACGTTCGCGCAATAGATAAGGAACTGCACCAATATGGTCTTCGTGGCCATGCGTTAGAAATATTGCAATAACGTCACCCAGACGTTCACGGATGTATGAAAAATCAGGCAAAATCAAATCAATACCTGGTTGATTTTCTTCAGGGAAGAGCACGCCACAATCGACAATAAGCAACTTCTTCTTATATTCAAAGACGGTCATGTTGCGACCGATTTCAGCTAAACCGCCGAGTGCGACAATGCGCAATCCACCATCTACTAGAGGTGAGGGCGTTCCGAGTTCTGGATGGGGATGGGTCATTAGGAAATTGCTACGCCACCTGCGCGCAGATCTTCACGCAACTGTGCAATTTGTGCACTCGTTGCATCAACTAAAGGTAGGCGCGTATGGCCACCAGGTAATCCCATCAATGTCAGTGCTGCCTTTGTCATGATTGCACCTTGCGTTCTAAAAGTTCCCGTAAATACTGGAAGCAATTGTTGGTGAATCTCGAGTGCTCGCGCTGTATTTCCTGCAAACCACGAATTGAGCATCTCTTTGAGTTCGTTGCCAACAGTGTGACCACATACAGATACAAAACCGACTGCTCCAACTGAGAGCAAGGGCAAATTGAGAATGTCATCACCTGAATAGACAGGAATTCCACATCTCTTGATGACCCATGATGTTGCAGCCACATTTCCTTTGGCATCCTTGAGAGCAACAATTTGTGGGTGCTCAAAGAGTCGGACAATTGTGTCTGATTCAATTTCAACACCTGTGCGACCAGGAATGTCATAGAGCATCATTGGCAAAGCTGTTGCATTGGCCATTGCAAGGAAGTGCGCCTCAATTCCTGCTTGTGGTGGCTTGTTGTAATAAGGAGTTACGACCAAGATTCCATCAGCGCCCGCTGCTTCAGAGCGCTTAGCTTGATTGATTGAATAATCTGTTTCATTATCGCCAGCACCTGAAATGACCTTGATGTTGGGGCCAACTACTTTCTTTACAACTTTGATGATCTCTTCTTTTTCTGAAGATTTAGTCGTTGGTGCTTCACCAGTTGTTCCGTTGACAACGATTCCATCGTGACCATGTTTGACTAAATGATCAGCAATTGCTTCGACGCCATTCCAATCGATTGCTCCATCTTTTGTAAATGGAGTAACCATCGCGGTCAACATGCGACCAAAAGGCGCTGGGGTACTCATGCGCCTAACTCTACCTGTTTTAGGGGGCTATACGTCCAGATTTTTCAAAGGCTCCGTATGTAAGTGGCATTAAACGTGCGAATTCTGCCTCCATTTTTTCGGCGACCATCTCAATTTCACGTTGAGGGTAACTTGGAAAATGTGAACCTTCGCGTGATGTACGAAGTGATAAAAAGTTCATTAGTGCGCGGGCATTCATCGTCACATACATCGAGGAATAAAGGCCAACAGGTAAAACAACTCGAGCAACTTCGCGCGCAATTCCTTGATCAAGCATTATTTTGTATTGCTCGTAAGCAACAACGTATGCTTTCTTCATAGCTTCAACTGAAACTTTGAACTGTTCTGGTGTCCCATCAACAAATGTATATGCACCTGTTTTTCCAATTTGAATAAGTTTGCGATCTTCATCAGGTACGTAAAAAACTGGGTTGAGTTCGCGATAGCGACCGCTCTCTTCATTGTATGAAGCAATTCGGTGGCGCATAAATTCGCGAAAAACAAATATCGGAGCTGATACAAAAAAAGTCATAGATGTATGTTCAAATGGTGAACCATGGCGCTCGCGTGCTAAATAGTTGATTAGTCCTGCTGATTTGCCAGGATCTTGACCAATCTCATCCATGGATTGCTCACCGGCAGTAGATACTCGAGCAGCCCAAATGACATCAGCATCACTTGCACTCGACTTTACGAGTTCTACAGTTACATCACTTCTAAATATGATTTCATCAGACATATTGAGACCCTATCTAAATGGGCTCCCCCAACAATGGATATCTAAGGCAGAATAGGTGCGTGTCCAAAGTTGCCTCCACCACATTGCGTGATTCCTTCAGCGTCTCACTCACCGTCGGAGCCTATGGAGTCGCCTTTGGAGCGGCATCAGTAGCAAACGGATTTAGTGTTCTACAGAGTTGTCTGCTCTCACTTCTTACCTTTTCCGGTGCCTCACAATTTGCTGTAGTCGGCGTTATGGGCGCGGGTGGAAATCCTATTAGCGCAATTGCAACAGCATCCCTCCTGGGAGTTCGCAATGGACTTTACGGCGTAATCATGGCACCGCGTTTAAAAGTTCGTGGGATAAAGAGAATTATTGCTGCACAAATAACCATTGATGAATCAACAGGTGTAGCACTCAATCAAGAGAGTCGCGGCGAAGATGCAATGCGCCACGGTTTCTATCTCACTGGCTTTGGTGTCTTTATTTTTTGGAATCTTTTCACTCTTGCAGGCGCTCTTGGCGCTCAAGCAATGGGAGATATACGAGCATGGGGCCTCGATGCTGCTGTTCCTGCTGCATTCTTAGGGTTGGTCTGGCCGCGCCTTGTTACTAAGCGAGATCGCTTGATTGCAATAGCTGCAGTTGCACTCGCCCTTGCTCTCACACCAATACTTCCTGCTGGTCTTCCCATTATTGCAACAGCCTTTATTGCAATCGTCGTGGGGCTTCGACCATGAGCGCACTATGGATTGCAACTATTGGCACGAGCGTTATTGCATTCTTGCTCAAATATTCTGGGCACTCCATACCCGAGCGCTTTCTTACTAATCCAAAGATTCAACGTATCAACGCACTCATTCCAATTGCGCTGCTTAGTGCTCTTGTAGGCGTGCAAACGCTCACAGAGAAAAGTTCGTTGATGATTGATCACAGACTCGCAGGTGTTGGCGTTGCAGTGATTGCACTCGTTCTCAAAGCACCTTTTCCAGTTGTAGTACTTTCTGCTGCTATTACATCGGCAGCAATCTATAACTGGTTCTAGATAATTTTTAGAGCTTGTAACTTAGCCTTCAAATCATTATCTGAAGGCTCGGTGAGGTGAGTTCCATCAGAGAAAACGATAACTGGAATTGATTGCGCTCCCCCATTTATCTCTTTGACCTTATCTGCAGCACTCAAATCATGTTCAACATCGACGAGTGTGTATTCAACATTGAGTTCTGCAAGCAATCGCTTTGAGCGACGACAATCTCCACACCAGTCAGCTCCGTATAGTGTGATTTGATCTTTACTCATTTTTTACCCCTCTACATAAATTTATCAAGGCCATGTGTTAGGCCAGGATGTGTTGATACTTTTCTAACTCCAAGAAGTACTCC
>CAIZPZ010000039.1:0-2949 GCA_903934975.1 uncultured Actinomycetes bacterium
TACCCGAGAATCACAAGAGTTGAAAATTAAGGATTGATATCAGGCAGGAAGATCGAGTAATTCCTCGATGATTATCGCAACACCATCTTCTGTGTGGGGGCGAGCAATTCCTTTTGCGTGTTTTGCGCCATCTGGATGACCGTCGGCCATTGCATATGAACGGCCGCACCATTGCAACATTGAAAAATCATTTGGGTTATCTCCAAATGAAACACAATCTTTTGCATCGATTCCGAGTCGGGCTGCCATCTTTGACAGTGTCGTGCCTTTTGAAACATCTAATGCAGAGATCTCTAATAACGAATCATGTGGGTTGGAATGTGTAACGGTTACCAAGCCTTCAAGTTCTTTTGTTGCAATTGCTAACATCTCATCTGATGTAAGTTCTTGATTCGAGCAACGCGCCAACATTTTGAGTGCAGGAGAACTTATTATCTCTTCAATTTTTTCTACACCTATATTGTCTATTCCAACATCCCAGCGTGGTACATAAATCTTTTCACGGTGGAAATAATTATGTGATTCAACTGCAAAAGATATTTCTGGGATTGCCTTGCGCAATCGCTTCACGGTTTCTAACTGCGCATCCACTGGCATAAGCCATTCTTCTAAGACTTTTGCATTTTGTAAGTCATAGAGCATTGCTCCATTGCCGCATATTGCTTTACCAATTCCAAATGCTTCTTGAATCTCTGGCATCCAGCGCGGTGGTCGCCCTGTTACATAAAAAATTTCAATTCCCATTGAGTGCGCGCGCCTAAATACATCGATGGTGCGCTGAGAAATCTCTCCGTAGTGCGCTACAACGGTTCCATCTAGATCTGTAGCAATGAGTTTGGGGCGCTTATTCACACCAACTCAAATCGTTTAGTTCCTAAAAATGGCTGCAGTGCTTGCGGAACATTGACACTTCCATCTGCATTTTGATGGTTCTCAAGAATCGCAACAATCATGCGAGGAATCGCAACAAGTGTTCCGTTGAGTGTTGCAACAGCTTTAGTTCCATCGCTATCTTTGAAACGAATATTCAAGCGGCGTGCCTGAAACTCTGCGCAGTTGGATGTACTCGTCACTTCGCGGTAAGCCTTCTGTGTAGGAATCCAGGCTTCAATATCAAATTTGCGATTCGCGCTAGAGCCAAGATCTCCAGATGCAACATCAATGACTCTGTATGGGATCTCCATCGCATTAAGGAAATCTTTTTCCCATTGCAACAAACGCTTATGTTCTTCTAGCGTTTGATCTGGATGACAGAAAGAGAACATTTCTACTTTGTCGAATTGGTGAACGCGAATAATTCCGCGCGTATCTTTTCCATATGTTCCCGCTTCGCGACGGAAACATGTTGAATAACCTGCATAACGCAAAGGTAGTTTTTCTACAGGTAGAACTTCGTCCATGTGATACGCGGCGAGTGGAACTTCACTCGTTCCTACTAAATACATTCCATCTTTTTCTAAATGGTAAACATTTTCTGCCGCCTGACCAAGAAAGCCCGTGCCTTCCATTGCTGGAGGATTTACTAAGACTGGAGGAATTACAGGAGTAAATCCAGCCTTGACTGCGGATGAAATTGCATAGTTCACTAATGCGAATTCAAGAAGTGCGCCAACACCGGTGAGGTAGTAAGAACGTGAGCCTGAAACTTTTGCACCACGCTCTGTATCGATTGCACCCAGTAATTTTCCTAGTTCCACATGATCTTTAGGTTCAAAGTCAGTAAATTCGCGAGGTGTACCAACATGTTCAAGAATGACAAAATCTTCTTCTTTTCCTATTGGTGCATTCGGATCTAAAATATTAGAAAGCTGAAGTGCAATTGCTTGAGTTTGCGCTTCAAGTTCAGCTCTTATCGCGTCAGCGCTCTTTACTTTATTTGCTAAATCTTTAGCGCTTTCGAGTAATTTTGCTTTTTCATCACCTTTTGCCCCGCCAACTGATTTAGATAGCGTGTTTTGCTCTGCTCGCAGTAACTCGAATTCATTGATTGCTGCTCTGCGCTTTTCATCAATTGCGATAACTTGATCGACAAGAGTTACATCTTCTCCGCGACCTTTTTGTGAAGCGCGAACTACATCAGGATTCTCGCGTAAGAATTTGATGTCGATCATTTATTTGACCTTTTCTCGCGGGTACGAACCTAGGAATCTAATATCTTCACACTTCTGGCGAAGGCTCGCTACGGCTTCTGCAACTGGTGCATCATTGATATGGCCTTCGACATCAATAATGAAATGGTAATGCCCGAGTTCGCGTCCAGTAGGGCGACTCTGAATAAAAGTTAGGTTGACTTCGCGCTTTGCGAATTCAGTCAATATTTCTAGCAGCGCACCAACGTGGTCGATTCCAATAAAGATAGCCATGGAGGTGCGATCAAGTCCGGTTCGAGGCGGGATGGTTCCTGGCTTTGATACCAATACAAATCGAGTAATTGCTCCATCGTTATCGCCAATATTGTCAGCGATTATTGTTAGCCCGTAGTGAGCTGCTGCAACAGGGGCTGCGATCGCGGCATCAAATTCTCCGCGTGAAATTGATTCAGCCGCTGCCGCTGTTGAAGCTGTTGGAATAATTTCAGCATTTGGGTAATTCAATGCGACATATGTACGACACTGCGCTTCGGCATGAGGGTGTGTGGCAATTCTTTTTATATCTGTTGTGCCATGTTTTACCATCAAAGCGAAAGAGACGGGCAAAGTCACTTCAGCAACAATTGTGAGTGCTTCACCGGTTGCAAGTTCATCGAGTGTGCGGGCTACAACACCCTCTACGGAATTCTCAATTGGGACTAAGGCAAAGTGTGCATTTCCCTCGCGTACTGAATTGAGAGCAGCTGTCACATTTGCATATGGCTTGAGTGAATCATTTGCAGAAGTGATCTTTTTTAGTGCCGCCTCAGTAAAGGTGCCCTTTGGTCCTAAGTATCCGTATGTTCCCACCGACTAATGA
>CAIZPZ010000040.1:0-5208 GCA_903934975.1 uncultured Actinomycetes bacterium
CAAGCCATGGATCGGCGCAGCGCTTATCGCAATCTTCCTCATCACATGGATGATTGGAATCGCAGTCGGCTTTGCATTTGATCATCCTGTCTATCTTGGATTTGTCACACTTCCTCTTGCAGTGCTTGCAACAATGTTTTACTTCACACGCGTTGCTGGCAGCGCAGCATATGCATCAATTGAAGGTCAGATGGGCGCCGGCGCATCAGTACTTATGGCAATTCGCAAGGGTTGGACTACAACTCCTGCCGTAGCAGTTGCTCGCAATCAAGATATGGTCCATCGCAGTGTTGGTCGTGCTGGAATTGTTCTTACCGGTGAAGGCGGATCGGGTATTCGTCAGATGTTGCAAGAAGAGCGTCGCAGGACTGAGCGCTTCGCACCTGGTGTTCCAATTATTGAAATTATTATCGGTGAAGGTGAAGGCCGTGTCGAGCTTCGTAAGTTGCAGAAAAAAGTTACGAAACTAAAGAAGACTTTATCTGCTCATCAAATGCGCGAAGTTCGCGCACGTCTGAAAGCAGTTGGCGGTCTCTCATTGCCAATTCCAAAGGGACCAATGCCAACACGTGCAACGAAGGTTCGCTAACCTTTTTTCTTAGGTAGTGCAGCTTTTGCTTGGGTGATCTTTATTTTGATTGTTGGTGAAGAAAATCCAAAACCGTAAGCACCCATTCTAAAGAAGCCATCCTTTTCGCTGATGATTGTTGTTGCTACTTGATTTGTTCCATCGGCATTAGTAATCGAAATCTTTGCCCCAATCGGTGCTTTAGTAAATCCATAGATACATCTGGCCACCGTTGAACTCAGAACTAAGTCATACGTTCCAGCCATCAAATCCCCGTTTGGCTTGAGATGCGGGGCTGCCACCTTGTAATCAAGTGAGCCTGAGTTTGCATCAAATGTTGGAGCACCTGATGAGAACACACTCGCATTAGTAAAGATCAAACCTGATAAAGATGCAGAAGTTGAAGTGCACTTTGATAACTTGGCTGCTGTATCGCTGCCTAAAACAAGTGTCTGAAAACTCCATTGACTTGGCATTGCTGCCGCCTTGTCGCCAAGTAATGGCATCCACGCAAGCATCTCTTCAATTCCTAAATCATCATACTTATTACTGTGCCCTTTTAGAATTGAAATCGAATCAAGTGGAGCGCCGCGACTCTCTCCAAAATAAAGACCGCCACCTCTGTCTTTTTCGTAATTAGCAAGCAATTGCGCCGGTAGCTCAGAATTTTTCGCCCACCCGTATACAAGTGGAACTTTTACTGGTTCTGCATCAATATTGACGAGCATCGCTTTCTCGTCAACTTTTGCCTTACTCACGGTTACAACTGGATTAGCTAGGCGACCGTAGAGCCAACTAGTAAATCCTTGATTGGCGCGTAATGTAATTCCAAATGAAAAGTTTTCTGGAAATGCTTGTGGAACTAAACAAATATTTCTTGTCGCCATAAGGCAACGAGGATCAGTGATGAAACCATTCAAATAAGGAGGGGGGTTATTGCCGCCTCCAGAAAATCTCTGTCCAACATAAGTGCGAGGATCTAAGTTCGGTCCACCGCCTTCGAATTGTCCATTTTCAACGGTGATTGGATATATAGCATTGGTAATGAGATCTAATTTGAATTTCTCATTTGGTGATTTTCGCTTTGCATAGTAATCACTCTTGATCAGGTAAAGGTCTCCCCCGGCGTGAGGCGCTTCTGCAATAGAGACCACGAGTGGATTACCACCATTGGGCAGATCAACTTCTGGACTTCCCTTGATTCTCGCGTTAAATTCTTGAGTCAATTCTGGTCTTGGAACAAATTTAGTAATGACTTTCTTGGTTTGTAAATTTGTTGCCCTAATCCCTCTAATGCAATTTTCTTCCTTGGCATTGCTGCATAAAGTTAGATTGATATCGGCTACCTGCCCACTGAATTCCTTTGGGCACTCTTCCAAACTTTTACAAGGTTTCATCCCTACGATTTTCTGATTATCAGCTTTGAAAGTTGCAAGAAACGAATAGAAGCGCACCAAGGATCGAGTGTTATTTACTAAGTAACCCGTGTATCCAGGTCCTCCCGGACTTTGAACTTGGAATTGCTCGTCAATGACATTCTCGGCCTGAGCAGGTGCGAGATTGGGAACTATCGAAAAGAAAAGACTCAAGATGATCACGAATGGAGCGAGTCGAGTTTTTCCAAATTTTCTCATCTGCTGAAACTACTGCATGAAGTCAGAAAGAGGAGCGAGGGCTAAATGAATTTTGAGAAGGCCCTACTTGCGTCGAAGTTCACGCAAGGATTTCTTCAGCGCCTTTCGTTTAGCCTTAGCAACTGGATCTTTCTTCGTCGGGAATGCCCACATGAGAAGAAGAATGAATATTGGAAATACTAGGAAGCCACTGATTGCTTGCAGAAATAGAGCATTATTTGTCCCACCGAGCATTCTAGATTTCCATTCTTATCGGCGAATCAAAATAGTGTTACTCAATCGCTCGTGAATTCCACGACCATCATCGTCATATGTAATCGCGGTAATAACAAGACAGAGAAGCACTGTGCGGATCAACGCTTGCTTGGGAGTAATCACACCCTTGTCGCTAAATCGAGCGATACGAATACCAACCATGCGATGTCCCGCAGATGCGCCTTGCAGTGCAGAAAGAACTAGAACTTCGGTGAAGAACAGGGCGAGCACACTGAATTCTCGATTGGATGAGCTTCCCCCGAGCCCACCACTGAGGGCGAGCACGATGGCATATGACATCAGCCAATCCAGGGCGAGGGCAACGAATCGACGCCCCAAACTCACTCGTGTCATGGGCATAAGCCTAACGGGGCGGTGAGGGACGGCAATTCTTAACATGGATGTAACACACGAGTTATGTCTTTTTGCCCCGCGCCTCCTACGCTTACCCCTAAGCAGAAGCGCTCAATGTCGAGGCCGCTGCATCGATACGGATCTAGTATCTAATGCGAAATTGGGAGAAGCATGTTTAAGAATTCAGCAGAAATTTTTGCTTTTATTAAAAAAGAAGATGTAAAGCTCGTCGATGTGCGCTTCACAGATCTTCCAGGAATCCAACATCACTTCAACGTACCTGTTGAATCATTTGATGAAGCAGTCTTTACAGATGGTCTGATGTTTGATGGTTCATCTATTCGTGGGTTCCAGTCAATCAATGAATCAGATATGAAACTTTTGCCAGTTCCACAATCTGCATTCATGGATCCATATCGAAAAGAAAAAACCCTCGTTATTATTTTCTCTGTTCACAATCCAGTCGATAACACACCATATTCACGTGATCCTCGCGGAGTTGTTGCAAAGGCCGTTGAGTACATGCGCTCACTTGGTATTGCTGACACAGCATTCTTTGCACCAGAAGCAGAGTTCTACGTATTCGATAGCGTTCGTTTCAAGACAGGAATCAACTCAGCTGTTCATGAGATCGAATCTTATGAAGGTGCTTGGAATACAGGCGTTGAATATGATGCTGATGGAACACCAAACCGTGGATACCGCACACGCGTAAAGGGCGGATACTTCCCAGTTTCTCCAACAGATCAATTCGCAGATCTTCGCGATGAAATGGTTATGCAACTTGGCAAGGTTGGACTACTTGTTGAGCGCTCACACCACGAAGTTGGAACTGCTGGTCAGATGGAAATCAACTACCGCTTCACCGACATTCTTACTGCAGGCGATGATGTAATGAAGTTCAAGTACGTCATTCGCAACACTGCATGGGAAGGCGGCAAGACTGCAACATTTATGCCAAAGCCACTCTTCGGAGATAACGGTTCAGGTATGCACGTTCACCAATCACTATGGAAAGATGGAAAGCCACTCTTCTTCGAAGCAGGAACATATGGCGATCTATCAGATATGGCACGTTGGTATATCGGTGGACTTCTCAAGCACGCACCATCACTACTTGCATTTACTAACCCAACAGTAAACTCATATCGCCGACTTGTACCAGGATATGAAGCACCTGTAAATCTTGTGTACTCAGCACGTAACCGCTCGGCTTGTATCCGTATCCCAATTACAGGATCTAATCCAAAAGCAAAGCGCATTGAGTTCCGTTGCCCAGATCCATCTTCAAATCCATATCTAGCATTTGCAGCAATGCTTATGGCTGGACTCGATGGAATTTTGAACAAGATCGAGCCACCTGCTCCAGTTGATAAGGATCTCTACGAACTAGAAGGCGCAGAGGCTGCAGCAATTCCTCAAGTTCCTGGTTCACTAGATGAAGTTCTCAACAATCTAGAAAAGGACAATGAGTTCCTTACAAAGGGCGGAGTCTTTGCTAAAGATCTCATTGATACATGGATTGCATTCAAGCGTAAGGAAGAAGTTGATTACGTTCGCTTGCGTCCACACCCAGCAGAGTTTGAGCTCTACTACGACATCTAAGATCCATTGATCTAAAGAAGCGCCCCCGTCATGGGGGCGCTTCTCTTTAAAAATATAGTGACCTGTAGACTCAGATTATGGCCCGCAGAATTTCACCTTTGAAGGAATTTCTTCACAAAGAATCATCTTCTGGTGCATTACTCATTCTTGCTGCTGCCATCGGACTCATCGCAGCAAACTCCCCCGTTGCCGATCACTATTTTGATTTCCTGGCATTAGGTTTCAGCATTGAAAGTGGAATTTTTTATCTGAAATTGACGGTACTTAAAGTAATCAACTATGGACTGATGACAATTTTCTTCTTCGTTGTAGGCTTAGAAATCAAACGTGAACTCGTTTCGGGCCATCTTGCCTCTGTGAAAAAAGCAGCAATGCCATTTATTGCAGCAATCGGTGGAATGGCACTTCCTGCAGGAATTTATCTTCTTATTGCAGGTGATGTAGCACCCGAAGGTTGGGCAGTACCAGTGGCAACCGATATTGCATTGGCCGTTGGACTACTCGCATTGATGGGACCGGTGGTTACTCACTCTCTGCGATCATTTCTTTTAGCACTTGCAGTCATCGATGACATAGGCGCAATTCTTATTATTGCTATCGTCTATTCCAGTGGAATTGCTCTTTCATGGGTTGGCGCATCAGTTGCCGCGATTCTTTTGATTCTCTTACTCAAGAAGATGAATGTGACTTCATTCGAGATTTACATTCTCTGTGGTCTTTTACTGTGGTACGGGCTCTATCGAACTGGTGTTCATCCCACTCTGGCTGGAGTGGTTTTGGGACTACTTACTC